>CAZXVN010000328.1:0-18687 GCA_964643945.1 uncultured Lentisphaeraceae bacterium
GGGGTCGGCGGCGATACATTGGGCGTTGGGGAATGCCCAGCCGGTGTTGGTGGACAAAAAACTCCAACCGACGCTCTGTCTCCACGACACTTCGCCTTTTTGTCCGACCGCCCAGAAAAATCCGGAGGCCGTATCCTGGCAGATCGACCGCACCGCGGCAAGCGGGAAAGAGGGGTCGGAGGCCTGCAACTCGACCGCCCTTGTCTTGAACTGGATCAGGCCGCCGCCGCGTGTACCGATCCACACATTTTCATCACGGTCTTCCGTGATGCTCAGGATTTCCTGGTGCTCCGTGAGCCGCTCGCCCGTCGAATCTTTCCTGTTATACCTGAACAAACCCGCCTCCGTCGTGCCGATCCACACATTGCCGGCCCGGTCCTCGTAAAGAGCCGTCGGGGTCGGATTGGGGTCCCACGACGGCAACTCCCACATTTGTGCCGCCGTGCCGCCCTCGGTGTATTTGAGGAGCCGCTTGCCACGGCACAACCAGAGGCCGCCCTCCCGCGCCGCAGCGATGCGCCGGGCCGGCACCTCGGCCAGCGGGCAGAACCGGTTGTCGCGGAACACGCCGATCCAGCCGCCTTGGGCAAACCACAACGGCTTTTTCGGGCCGGCCGACAATTCGCAGGTGCCGTTGCCGGGCAGGCCGTCGGCCTTCGTGAACGCGCGCGCCTTGCCCTCCCGGAGGCGCACGACCTCGCCGCCGACATAGGAGATCCACACGTCGCCCTCGGCGTCCTCCACCATCATGCGCGTCTCGCCGGCCGGCAGCCCGTTCTCAGCGCTCACCGTCACCGCCTCCTGCCCGGAGGCCATGCTCCCCCCGATGCCCCGCTCCTTGGCGACCCAGAGCCTGCCGCGCCGGTCGACCAGCAGCGCCTGGATCAGGCCAGAGGCCGATCCGGTCTGCGTCACCGGAGCGAAGGGACGGAACTGCAGGCCGTCGAAGCGCACCAGCCCGGCCGGCGTGGCCACCCACAGAAAGCCGTCGGGCGACTGGTCGATCCCCACCACCGTATTGTCCGGCAGCCCCACATCGGACTGCCAGAAGCGGATGACCCACGGCGTAGCCGCCGCAGCCGGCCACGCGGCAGCCGCCAGCAGCGCCAACCCCAAGCATGTATATGCCGACCTTCTGACCATACTGTTCTTCCACGAAGACGAATTCAGCTTACCAGCCCCGTCCCTGAATCTCAACACCCAACGCAGGGCAAACGCATAGCTGCATGTTCTTACCTGATTTACTCTGTGCGGCGATCCATTCCGCCGTCCGTGTATTCACGGGTGAGGCGGATGAGATAGCCGCGCAATTTTTTCGCGGCTTTTGAAGTAAAATGAAAATGCGTTCGCCCTGCAACGCAACGCGGACACCCTTGACAGGCCAACCCCGACCTGTTATGGTTCACACCGTAATGTGTGATCTCCGTTATGCGGCACATGGTTTGTGTCGCGCGGCACACAAGGAGGATGCTCGTTATGGCCAAAAGTCATGATGCCAAGAGAGAAGAGAAGAAAAAACCCACCAAAACCCTCAAGGAAAAGCGTCAGGAGAAAAAGGCCAAAAAAACGGCCCAGTAAAAGCCACGGAACTCGCCCTTCTTCTGGAGGGCGAGTTTCTTTGTTCGCATCAGCCCGCAGTCTGTCGGGTTTCGCGTGACCGTTGATGTCGCTTTCACGGGAGTCCAAACCTCATGAATGTGTCAAACGGGATTTTAACGGTGCGCCTGGCTCTCACGTCAGTCACGCTGCTCACGCTTTTTGTTTCCGCACAGTCCATCAACGTGGGCCCCAACGGCACGCGGAGCAGCGACGATGCCCGCACCGTGCTGGCCCCCGAACCGATCAAGGTCGACAAGGAACTCACGATGGCGGAATTGCCCGTCGCGATGAGCCCTGCCACTTTTTTTCTTAACGTCGGAACCAGCGGACGCTACGGCCCCTACGCGCTGACCGACGGGACGGTCGTGGGCTCTGCGCAGGCTGCCTATACCCTGCGCATGGTTGATTCCGGACAGCGCTTCACCCTCCAATCCGCCCGTGACACCGCCCTCTATGGTCCGTTCGCCGTCACGAATGGCGCGCCCGTCACCCTCGGCAACACCGTCATGACGGTCGTGCGCGTGCCGCCCCACGTGGCGGTTTCCCTCAGCCACCCCAACAAAATCAACCAGGCGCCGCTGATCGGCATCGCCCCCTACAACACCGCCGTGATCCGGGAACTCTACGGGTTGCGGGCAAAATACGTCACCCTCGCCAACCGCATGGACACCGACACCGCCGACATGCAACTCGCGGGCGTTCCGCGGGTGTCCTACTCCTATGCGCGCCGCTCGGCAAGCCCTGTGGTGCACACCTCCGAGCGTGACCGTCAGAACGCCCTCAAAGGTGCCGAACTCAGCGCGATGGTTTTTCTCGAAAAGCTCTTTGGCCAAGCGTTCACCCTCCGCTCACAGGCCATCACCGACGGTTCCACGTATCATTTTCAGATGCCGCCCGGAGACTACCTGCTCTGCGCCATGCAGAAAGTCAAAGACCCGAACGCCGCATCGATGGCAGGCTCGGTCACCGCGGTCTGGTGGACCCCCTTCCACTTCGACGGCGAACACCCGCTCTCACTCGCACTTTCAGCCGAAAACGCGATCATCTGGCGCGACATTTTTAAGCTCTCGCGCGCCCGCTGACAGGGCCCGCGACGCACATAAAATATATTAAAAATGTACTTGCCTCCTTCTGAATAATTGATTACTGTTGTCGAAAACTGAATCAAGATGGTTTAGTTTTTATTACAGAAAAGTAATCTTAAAAGTGTCATTACGGGCGCGTAGGCGCTCATTGTTTTTGGTAGGAGTGGTCTGTTTTCTTGTGACGCGAAGCTTGAATGGAGTATCGCTATGATGAACGAATTAAGCGCGTTTCCTTCTCCTGTCTTTCCTTTCGGTGAACACGTCAGCCCGGCTTCTTCTGGACGGTGCGTTGCTCTTTGCAGCATCGGGGTCACTCCCGCGCCTACAGTGACTGCCTGCATCCCTCGCAAGTGGCCACACGCGCTGTCCGTGCTGTTATTCGTCGGGCTTTTACAGGCCGGGCCGGTGCAGGCGGTCACCAATGACGCGCCGCACAATGCGACGAACTCGATGGCCTGCATCTCCTGCCACTTGACACACCACACAAGCGGCGTCACCATCTCGAACGCCGTCGGCAACGTCAACCTGTGCCACTGTTGCCACGCGCCGGCGGCTCAGCCTCCCGCTATGCCCTCGTGGAGAGCGATCAGGCGGTCGCAGGGCCCTGCCTGCCCAGCAACGTCGTCGCATCAGGCACTTCCCACCGGTGGGATTCCGGCCTCGCAGGGCACGTCGCATACATGGGCGGCGCCCAAACGAATTCCTGCGGCAGCGTGCTGTCCAGCGGCGACTACACCGGACGCGTCGCCAAAACCTATATCATCACCATCGCCACCAATGGTCAGATGGGGGTCGCGAAGTTCAACTGGTACGGCACCCAACCCGGTTGGGGCGGTGCCTCGAACGTGCTCGCCACCAATCTGGTGGCCCTCGACCGGGGGATTTCAATCATTTTCACCAACGGGACCGTCAGCCCGTCGTTCCGGGCCGGCGACAAATGGCACCTCTACGTGCGGCCGGACATCAGCCCGCCGACCAATACGATTCTGCTGACAAAAATCAGCGGGGGACTGCTCGCCTGTTCAGTCTGTCACGACCAGCACAGCGAAACCAACACCCCCTTCGATGTCAACGCGCCGATCACGGCCGGCGCCAGCGGCCGGCATTTCATGCGGATCAACAACAGCGACTGCCAGCTCTGCACGGAGTGTCATCGCGAGCGGGACGTCACCAACTCGGTCTTTGGCTCGCACCCGGTCGGCGTGACCATCCCGTCCAGCGGCTTCTTCAAGACCCCGACGAACCTGCCCCTTGAGAAAACAACAAACAAGGTGCGCTGCTTGACCTGCCATGACATCCACAACTCGGCGACGTCGGACGGCAACCTGCTCAGGATCGTTAACCGCACCGCGCTCTGCACCGAGTGCCACACGCTGGCGAATACGAACCTCGACATTCACCTGAGCGCTTCCTCTGGCGTGCTGTGGCCGGGCGGACAATATGGAACGACTTATCCCGCAGAGCCCGACACCACCCAGCGCGGCATGTGCAACAACTGCCACCAGCCGCACGGCTGGCCGACCAACCTGACATCGACTGTTGACTATCCGAACCTGCTTGTCGACTTGGAGGAAAAGCTGTGCTTCACCTGTCACGACGGCGAAGCCGGGAGCGGGGCGGCGACGAACAACAGCGTGATCGCCGACTTCACCAACAGCACCAAGATCACGCGCCACCCCGTGGTGAATTCGGACAGCCTGCGACGTGCCGGGCGTTCCGTGGAGTGTACCGACTGCCACAATCCGCATCAGGCCAGGGTCGGGCGCTCGGTCTACACCAACACCGCCACAGCCACCCGCAATCAGGTCGTGAATCCGAACGTCGGCGCCTCGGGCGTTGCCTTTAATTATTCGGGCCTCTCGAACTTCCAAGCACCCACCACCAACCTCTTCACCTTCACCAACAGCGTGGCGTACGAATACCAGATCTGCTTCAAGTGCCACACGACCTACTCATGGGGCGCAGGCACCCCGCCCCTCGGACTGTCAAAAAACGGCAGCGTGCTGACCAACGAGACGGATATCGCACAGGAATTCAGCCCCAACAATGCTTCCGGCCACCCGATCATGACCGGACTTAATAGCTATGGCACGGCCGATGTCGACCCAAAACCCCTCACAACTGGCCAGATGAAGGCGCCTTGGAATGTCAGCGCCAACATGGGAAATCAGACCATGCTCTGTACGGATTGCCACAATACGGACGGCAATCTGGCGCAGGGGCCGCACGGATCAGCCAGGCCGTTCATGTTGCGGACAGTCTTTACTAATGGGGTGACCACCTCCGCCACCAACTGGCCGAATGTGGCGATGTCACCTACTGCAACACGAAACTCCGCTTGGTGCGTAAACTGCCACACTCTGAGCGCCGTGCATACTTCGAAACATAATGACACTGGCTTTTACTGTTTTAATTGCCATATTGTGATCCCGCACGGCGGCAAGATGTCGCGGCTGATTGCTGACTCGGATGGCGTGATGCCTCCGCGCTACGCCTACGGAAATGTTAAGTCCAACGTGAAAATATCGAGGTTTAAAAAATTTACAGATCCCACTACCTACGCTGAGGACAATTGCGACGCATCCTGCAACGCGGTTCATGATCCAGCCGGTACGGCAAACGAGGACTGGTAGGAAACCCTGCGGTTAAACGACGCCATGCAACAAATCGCCAACCAACTGAAAAGGTTCCTGCGATCCCCGGCCATAATCATGGCCGAGATCGTCGTGATCACGCTGGCGGGCGTGGCGGGCGTAGTGTTTCCTCAGGCGGGGACCTCGGACGGTGGCGAGGCTCTCGCACGGCTGCGCGAGAGCCTGCCGGCGCTGGCGGCGCTGGGGCATGCCCTGGCGCTGGACCGGGTGTTCCGGAGCGTGTGGTTCCTGAGCGCCGTGGCGCTGGCGTTTGCCTCGCTTCTGGTCGTGGCCGTCGAGGAGGTCCGGCGTCTGCTCCGGGCCCGGTCGCGCCAGCTCCCGACAGCAGGCGGGCTGCTCATCCATGCCGGCCTGCTGCTGGTGATTCTGGCGGCTGTGCTGAAGGCCCTTTTCGGTGCCGAAGCCATGGTGGATGTGATGGAGGGGGAGACGCTTCCCCCGACGTCAGCCGCTTGGGCCGTGCAGAAGCCGGGCGCATGGGTCAGTCCGCTCCGCGTCGCGAATCCCGTCACGCTCGAGTCGGTCGATGCTCGCCGCTACACGGCCGGTGATTTGCAGAGTCTTGCAGTCCGGCTGCGCCTCTCTGGCGAGGAAGCAACCGCACCGCGGATGGCCGACGTTCCCGTAAACAAAAGTGCCGAAGCCTCTGGCGTACGCCTGTTCGTCGGGTCTGAGTACGGCCCGGCCGCCCTGATTGAATGGAAAGGCCCGTCCGAGGTAACGGCGAGCACAGCGGTTCTGCTGAAGCACGAGCGCGGCCAGCGTTTCGCGGGGAAGCTGGCAGGCCCCGACGGCGCGCGCGCTTATTTGCGGGCTGAGGTGAACTCGGCTGGCAACCGGCCGGGCGGCTTTGAGGTTCGCGTGATGAAAGGTTCTTCGCTTTTATTTGCCGGTGTTGTCCGGATCGGCGAGACGATCACGCTGCCTTCGGGCTCTTCGCTCGCCTTGCACGGCGCACCGTTCTGGGTGCGGCTGCACGCCAACCGGGATCCGGCGCTGTGGTTGCTCTACCTCGGCTTCGCCTGTGTGTTTCTGGGCGTCACGGTGCGGTTCACGCTCATTCCTGTTCCGCAGCCGGCATCCGCTCCCGTCCGCGTTCCTTCCTGCGAACGCCATGTCGGCGCAAGGATGCCGCAACCGACCCTGTTACTGGTTCTGGCGTGTGTCCTAGGATTAACCGCTTGCGACCGCTCCTCCCCTACTCAGGCGCGGCAGCTCGTGGAGCGATACAACACGGTCGTTTCAGAAGCCTATCGGCGGGGCGACGTGAAGCTTGTGGATGGCGTGGTAGGGCCGGGCGAAGGCCGTAAACTGACGGGCCTGATCGGAGTCCGCCTCGATCTGGGCCTCACACTTGATTCCACCATGCTGTCGCTTGATGTGCTGGACACCGAGCAGTCGAAGGACGAGTTGCGTGTGCGGACCCGCGAGCGTTGGAGCTCCTGCGACCGCCGCATCGGCACGGGAGAGCAGGTCGGGGAGATATCGGAAGACACCTATGATATGCGGTATTATTTTAAAAGGGCTGAAAAGGACTGGTTGGTCGACCGGATCGAATTCGTAACACCGCCGCAGTTCGGGAGTCCGCCCAAAACGTGGACGATGGCCCATGGTCGCGCACAAGGCACTAACGTCAGTCAGACAGTGAGCAAGGAGGTCGCCACGCCATGAGCCCGTTCGCTTTGGAGACTACCCTGCACTGGAGCGCGGTCGCGTTCTACACAGCAAGCGTCATCGGCGTCGCCTACGCGCTGATCTTCGCACATCCCGAAAAATGCGCACATGCGTTATGGGTGTCTGCTGCGGGTCTGCTGCCGCACACGGCAGCGCTTGCGCTCCGGTACCTCCACGTCGGGCACGGGCCCTACATGATGAAGTACGAGGTGCTGTCGTCCAACGCGTGGATCGCCATCGTCCTGCTGCTCCTGTTTCTGTGGCGGCGGCCGGGCTGGTCTCCGCTGGCGCTGGTGGTGTTGCCCGTGTCGGTCCTGATGCTGGGTTTCGGGCTCTTCACCAATCCGGAGGCACGCGACCTGCCGCCGACGCTCCGCTCGATGTGGCTGGTCTTCCACGTGCTGTTCAACAAGCTGGCGGTCGGCGCGTTCCTGCTCTCGGTCGATTCAGCCGTGATTTTGCTGCGCAAGCTCGCGGGGGCTTCGAGCCGGTGGCTGGACCGCATGCCCGACGCGGAAACCGTGGAAGCCTACACGATGCGCTTTGTCGGTTTCGGCATGGTCTTCTGGACCACGACGATCGGCGCCGGCGCGATCTGGGCCAATCAGTCCTGGGGACGCTACTGGGGCTGGGATCCGATCGAGACCTGGTCACTGGTCACCTGGCTCAGCTATGCGATCCTGCTCCACGCGCGGTTTTTATTCCGGCTGAAAGCCCGGCCCGCGGCATGGGGGACGATCGCCTGTTTCATCCTGTCCGTTCTGACGATCCTGGTCTTTCCCTTTATTTTCCCATCCATGCATTCAGCCTATTTCCAATAATGAAAACTCAGCGTCCAGAAATTATGCTGGTGACGCCGCCTTATCACTCAGGTGTGGTGGAGTCCGCCGGTTCTTGGTTGCCGCTCGGGCTGCTCTATGTAGGCGGCGCGCTGCAGCGCGCCGGCTATGGCGTGATGTTTTATGACGCGATGACGCGCTTCGATACGCTGGAGCAGGTCCGCGAGACCCTGCGGCGGGAGCAGCCCGACGTCGTCTTCGTTTCCTGCATCACCGCGACCGTTGTGGACGGCATCGAAGTCTGCCGCGTGGCCAAGGAGGAGTGGCCGAAGACGCTGACCGTGCTGGGCAACACGCATCCCACGTTCATGTATGACGAGATACTGGCCAATCATCCCGAGGTGGACGTCATCGTGCGCGGTGAAGGCGAGGTGACATCGGTGGAGCTGATGGACGCCTGGAAGGCCGGTGCCGACCTTCACCGTGTGGCGGGCATTGCCTTCCGGGATGGAGACCGGATCGTGGCCGCCCCGCCGCGTCCGTTCCTCGACGATCTGGACGTGCTCACGCCCTCGTGGGATCTGGTGCCGTGGAAAGAATACAGCTACCGCCCGATGCCCGGTTCGACACTGGCGGTCGTCTCTTCCTCGCGGGGTTGCAAGCAGCACTGTTCCTTCTGTTCGCAACGGCTTTTCTGGCAGGAGTCGTGGCGGGCGCTCTCGGCGACGCGCTTCGTGGACGAGCTTGAGATGCTGCGGAAACGCTACGGGGTGGATGTGGTCATGCTCGCCGATGAGATTCCCACGCTTGATGCCGCGCGCTGGCGGAAGATTCTGGACGTGTTGGTCGAGCGCGATCTAGGCACGACCCTGTTGCTGGAGACCCGGGTGGACGACATTCTTCGCGATGAAAGCCTGTTGCCCCTCTACCGCAGGGCGGGCGTCGAGCATATCTACGTAGGCGTGGAGTCCGGCAACCAGAAGACGCTGGATTTATTCAAGAAAGACGCCAAAGTCGAGCAGGGGCGGCGGGCGATCGAACTGATCAACCACCACGAGATCGTTTCCGAAACCTCCTTTGTCATGGGCATGCCGGATGAAACCGTGGAAGACATGCAGCGGACCGTCGAACTGGCCAAGTTTTTCGATCCCGACATGGCCTTCTTTCTGGCCATCACGCCGTGGCCCTACGCCGATCTTTACAAGGATGTGAAGGATCACATCGCGGTGACCGATTACCGCAAATACAATCTGGTGGAGCCCGTGATCAAGCCCGTGGCAATGACCTTGGACGAGGTCCGCGAGCAGCTTTTCCGCGGGTTCCGCGAATTCTACATGGGCAAGATGAAGCGGCTAAAAACCATGCCCCTTTGGAAGCAGGAGTTCATGAAGACGCTGATGAAGCTCTTGATGGAGCACTCCTACCTCAAGGATCAGATGCAGGGGATGGGGCCTCCGGCGATGGAGGGCGATCCCTCCAATGTGCCGGCAGATCGAATAAAAAAGGTCATGCTGACGTAAGTGAAAAACGAGGAGAGTACGACATGTCGACTCAACAAAGCATCGAAACTGGATCCGCGAAGAGAGTACTGTGTGCCTTGTTACTGTGCGGGGCAGCCTTTTTTAG
Organism: uncultured Lentisphaeraceae bacterium; assembly: GCA_964643945.1. Taxonomy (GTDB): domain Bacteria; phylum Verrucomicrobiota; class Kiritimatiellia; order RFP12; family UBA1067; genus JAHFSX01. Next base: position 9,418 of record CAZXVN010000328.1, read on the forward strand.
CGCAGTTTCATCTGGGCTCGGCGCCACTGCACCCACCAATGCCCTTCCTCAGACTCCCTACCAGGGGCTTTTCCTGTCACCGACGCGTCTTGCGCTGGCGACGAACGGTAACCTGTATGTCACCGATTCCCGCGCCGGGAAGCTGTTCATGCTGAACACCACCGGAGCGGTCGTGACCGTGACGAACAATCTGAATAAACCGCTGGCCGTGGCCGTGGGCAATCAGGGCCTGGTCTACGTGAGCGAGGAAGGGGCCGGACGCGTGCGGGTCTTCAACTCGACTTTGACCAGTTCGCCCTCTTCACTGGGGGTAGGCAGCAACGAGTTCAATTTGGCCAATCATATCGCCGTGGACACGACCAAGAGCAACGGCTGGATCTACGTGTCCGACAGCCGTGCCAACGAGATCCGATGCTACACCAATTCGGCGCTGGTAAAAAAGTTTGGGACCAAGGGTTCGGGCACAAACCAATTTGATTTTCCCGCCGGTCTGTACTTCAGCACCAACCAGGAGCTGTTTGTGGTGGATCAGAACAATGACCGCGTTCAGGTGTTTAACAGCACCGGCGCCTACAAGCGGGTTTTCTCCCTTAGGGTCCCCGCCAAAGATCTGGTGGTCACTAATATCTACGGGCGGCCCCAGGGGATCACCGGCGACAACGAAGGGCGCATCTACGTGACAGATGCCTATCAGGGCGAGGTCAAGGTGTTCGATGCGGTTAACACTAACTACCTGGCGACAATCAGCTCCATGGGCGAATGGCTGGGCCAGCTCCGGACACCCGGATCGGTCGCGCTCGGGACAGACAAGCGGCTTTTTGTGGCTTCCCTCAGCAACAACCGGATAGAGATCTTCAGTTTTCAGGATAGTGGTTCCGGGTCAGTGCTGGTGACGCTGCAGATCATTTCGCCGCCCTATAGCTCGCCGGTCCCTGCGGTGGGCACCTATACGAATACGTCAGGCGCGACGCTGACCAATTCCGTAGCGACCCCGATCATTAGCGGGATCCAAACGCAGTATGTGTGTACGGGCTGGACCCTCACCGGAAACTTTCCCGCATCCGGCACCACGAACTGGATGACCCTGACGCACACCAACAATGCGGTGCTCGCGTGGAACTGGAAGACGCAGTACATCCTGTCCGTCACCGCCGGTGCAAACGGCAACGTGTCGGCGTCCAACTCCTTCGGCAACGTGTCCTCTTCGAACGTCTGGTGTGATGCCGGAACAACCGGAACCGTGAAGGCGACGACGGACACTTACTACCAGTTTAGCCAATGGACCGGCTCCTCCACATCGACGACGAATCCGCTGTCGGTCGCGATGACCAGCCCCAAGAGCTACAGCGCTTCGTTCGCCGCAATTCTGGCCACTAACTCGACCCCCGAGTGGTGGCTGGCACAGTACCCCACCCTGACGGGCACGAATATGAATGCCAAGGCCATGGGCGATCAGGACGCTGACGGGGTACCCACCTGGCAGGAATACGATGCGGACACCATCCCCACCAACTCCCTGTCGTACCTGGGTTTCTCGAATCTGACTTACATGGCTCTGGGGCCGAAGGTAGAACTCATATGGCATGGCGGAGGTCAGGTCACACAGTTCCTCGACAGAGCCTCCTCTCTGGCGGGTACGCCGGTATGGACGAACCTCTTAATCAAGCCGCCGCCCACGCCCATCTCGATAACGTACACCAATCAGCCTGGAACCAACGCTGCCGGCTTCTACCGCATCCGGGTCAACCCGCGATAAAGATGACGGCATCGCCCGATGACCAGCAATTCTCATTATGGCTTTGCATGCGATTGAAGAATGCCCTTACGGGCACACTACAAGCGAATTCACCCGCGTTTCTCATGTTCGTAGCAACCGTAAGGCGCTTCTCAGCCATAATGAGAATTGCTGCGGGACGCTACACGAGCGTGACCAGATAGTCCAGCCACGCCTCCATGCCGAGGCCGGTCTTGGCGCTCACTTCGAAGATAAACACGCCGGGGCGCACTTGCCTCAATGCGTCGCGGCACGCCGCCGCGTCCCAGTCAAGGTGCGGTACCAAATCCATCTTCGTCAGCACCGCCACCGGCGCGAGCGAGAAGAGGGTCGGATATTTTACCGGCTTGTCTTCGCCCTCAGTGGTCGAGAGCAGCGCGATCTTGAAACTCTCGCCCAGATCGAACGCCGCCGGGCACACGAGGTTGCCGACATTCTCAATGAAGAGCAACTTGACGCCGTCGCCAACGACCTCCGGCAGCAACCTGCCCACCTGCTCCGCGTCGAGATGACAGGAGTTGAGCGTCTCGATCTGCCGCACCGGCGCGCCCTTGCCTTGCAGCCGGCGCGCATCGTTGTCGGTGCGCTGGTCGCCGGTGATGACGGCACAGGACACCTTGCCGCGCAAGCCTTCCAGCGTCCGCTCCAGCAAATAGGTCTTGCCCGATCCCGGCGAGGAAATCAGATTGACCGCGACAACCCCGTGCCCTTTTAGCCACGCGCGGTTTCGCTCGGCCTGCTCGTCGTTGCGTGAAAGAATCTTCTGCTGCAAGGTGACTGTCCGCGTCTCAGCCGCCGCCGCTGCGGGATGCCCGTGCGTGTGCCCGCGGGAATGATCGTGCCCGTGAGGATGGGGATGCGCATGCACCTGTCCGTCGTGTGAATGCGCCATATTCGCGTCGCCGCAACCGCAGTCTTTACACATTAGCAACCTGCCTTTCTTCGCCTGTCAGTGGTATCGAATGTCCAACCGTGAACCGTTGAACCTCTGAACCGTGAACCTCTTAAACCTTCGGCCCATCACCTTTCGTCAACAACCAGCTCAACCGCTTTGATGTTCAGCTCGCGGCCCGCAACCAGTTCGACGTCCCTCGAACCGCACGCGGCGCACCCGATGAAAGAATCTCCCGCCGCGGACTCGTGCCCGCAGGCGCAACAGCGCACACGGGCCGCCACCGGCTCAATGACCAGCTCGGCGCCCGCCGCCGCCGTCCCCTCCGCCACCAGCGGAAAGATCGCACGCAGCGACTCCGGGTCCGCGCCCGACAGCGCCCCGACCGCGATCACCACCCGCGCCACACTGAGCGCCTGCTCCTTTTGGGCGACCGCCTCGACCTGTTCGACCAGCGCCTGCGCTATTGACAATTCATGCATATAATACCGGTTCAACGGTTCAATGGTTCACGGTTCAACAGTTGACAATCCTTGCTGACGACGAACTCATTAAAGCCCCGTCCCTCTGTTATCACCCAAGAGCAGCGTTGCCTCGCGGTGCGGTTTTGTGGGTGCGCTCGTCTTGGCCTTGCCTCTCACCCGTTCTCCCTTCGTCTTCTCCGCCGGCAACAGCGGCGCGGTGATGGACTCGTAAAGCCCGAAGAGGAACTCCACGCGCTGGCGCTCAGACGTGAACGGCTCGGACCGGTAGCAACGCTCCACCGCGCGGTCGAGGTCGGCGTGGGCTTTGACCAATTCGGCGGGCATGGTCAGTGGATCGTACAGATCAGCCAGCGTGGCCAGCGGGTACTTTGCCCGCGCGTCCAGCACCGCCTGCGCCTGCGCCTCAACTGCCGCCTTCTTCTTCGCGTCGCCGGTGAGTCGCCCCGCCTTGTGATCCGGTTCATGACCGCCCTCGTGATATGAAGACCAATAGATCCGTGCCGCCGCCTCCTTGACACAGGAGGCATTGGCGTTAAGCTTCGCATGCTCACGCGTAGGCAAATCCAATTGCGGCCAAGGGAAGTTGTTGTAGACCAGCCCCGCCGAGTAACGGTAACGCGATTCCAGCCGTCCGCACACCTGCCGCATCCACGCCATGTGCATGGTAGAGGTCAATATGCCGAAGTGGTACAGCGTGGCGTCGGGTACAAACAGGCAACTGTCGCCCACGATGTGTGTTGGCTTGAAATAACTCATCGGAACAAACCTGCGATTTTCAGAACTGTGACGAGGAATCAAAATATAGTCCGTATCCGGCTGGCGTATTTCTCCAAAAAGCGCAGGAACGTAAGCGAGTTTGGCGGTCGCACCCCTCTTACTCTTTTCGCGATACGTTTGAACAGCCGCAACCCTGTCCATGATTTGTGGCAGTCCTTTAAACAGGTGTGGCGAAACATCCTTAAGCCAGATGCACCAACGTTCTTCGCCGTGCAAGTATTCCTTGGCACTTAAAAGTGGCCGGACAAACTGTTCTGCCCCTGGACAAGTCTCAAGGAGTCTCTGCTTTTCTAAACCGGAGAGTAAAAAATTGCCGTTGTCGTTTGGCATGTTCCCAAACATCATTTCCGGAACAGGAGAAATCGGATGCACTCTGCTGGTCAAAGCCAGGTCATTGTCTTCGATGAGATACGGACTGATATTTCGTACGTCACTGCTGATGGTCTTTGCTCCTTCAACCTCGTAGATGTGCTTATCCGAAACGTCAAAAGCGCCAAATCCTATGATTACGACATGCACATGCGCTTTGCCCCGCGCCTCGCTTTCCCATTTGAACGTACGGTAAGCAAAATGTATCTTGAGCTTATGCGTTTGGAAAAGATCCTGCCATAAGACACCGGGTTGCTCGCCTTGCGTTATCGAATTTGTAGAAACAAAGCCTACGCAAACGGCTGTCCCGTGTATATATTCTGCCGCCCTTTTGTACCAGCACGTCACATAGTCGAGATTACCGGCAGCCTTAAGCTTCCCGAAAACACGCTCCATGTCCAAAATCTGTTCCTTATCCCGCACCTTCTTTCCTATGAACGGTGGATTGCCAAGGATGAAGGAACACAGGTCGGGCGGCAGGATCGCTTTCCAATCGAGGCGCAGTGCGTTGCCGAGAACGATATTGGCGGACTTCTTGAGCGGCAGGCGCGCGAAGTATTCGCCGAACGTCGCCGCGAGGCGCATGTTCATCTGGTGTTCCATGAGCCACATCGCCACCTCGGCGATGCGGGCAGGCCACTCCTGTATCTCGATGCCGGTGAAGGCGTCCACGTCCACGCAGGACAACGACTGCACATCGAGCTTAAATTCTTCTTGCGCGACACCAACGTAAAGGGCCTTTAGCACCTCGATCTCCAACAGGCGCAGCTCTCGGTAGGTGATGACCAGGAAGTTGCCGCACCCACATGCCGGGTCGAAAAAGCGCAGTGTGCCTAACTTCCTGTGAAACTGCTTGAGCATGGCCTTGCTGTGTCGGGCCTTCCCGAACTCCGCCAGCAGGTCGTCCATGAAGAGCGCGTTGATGACCTTGAGGATGTCGCGCTCGGAGGTGTAATGCCCGCCCGTCTGGCGGCGCTCCTTCCCGTCCATCGTGCCTTGGAAAAGCGAGCCGAAGACCGCCGGAGAGATTTTCGACCAGTCGAATTTTGTGCACTTGAGTAGAGCGTCGCGCATGGCGCGGTTGAAGGCTGCAAAGCCCAGCCGCTCTTTGAAAAGCTCGCCGTTGACGTACTTGAATGCAGCCAGCATTTCGTCGAGGTTCTTCTGGCGGCGCTCGGGCGGGGTATCCAGCACCTCAAAAAGTTGTGCCAGAAGCACGCCGAGGTCGGATCCGTCCTTGGCCGTGCGGTTCTCAAGATAGAGCGTGAAAGAATCGGGCTCAAACAGGCCGGTGTCATCCGCGAAGAGGCAGAAGAGGATGCGCACCAGGAAGCGTTCGAGGTCGTGGCCCGCGTAGCCGCCGTCGGCCAGCGCGTCGTGCAGTTCATCAAGGATCTACACGGCCTTGATGTTGATCGGGTCTTCCTCGCGCAACCGGTGCTGCTTATAGCCCGCGATGAAGGCGAACTCCTGAATCTTCTTGTGAAAGTCCTTCAGGGGAAACTCGACCGTGCGGTAGCGGAACGTGTCGAAAAGCGGCAGGTCGCGCTGTTCATCAGGTTCGAGGTCATAGAGCGCGACGCGTTCGAAGTCCGTGAGGATCACATAGCGCGGCAACTCACTGTCCCGGTGTTCGCGTGCGAGGTCTTGGATATAGCTGAACGCCTGCGACTCGGCCTTGTCGAGACTCAGGCCCCGGCTCTTGTGTTCGGCCAACACTTGACCGCGCCAGAAAACATCAATGTAGCCATACTGGCCGTTTATCTTCTTAACCGGTTCTTCGAACGTGGCGAACAGCCGCCGCCGGATGCCGAATACGGAAAAAAAATCATCCCAGAAGGATTTCGCCTCCGCGTCCTCGCGGTACTCATCACCCCATTCCCGCGAAAACCGGATGGCGTTCTGTCTGATCTCGTTCCAACTGATAGGCATAAAGTCTCGTCAGTTACACTTTAGATTGCGTTACCGTACCACAACAAGCCACCCCGTAAAAGACATTAGCAAATCCTCGGCAGCAACTCCCCGCGCGGCACGTCGACCAGCCGGCACCCGCCTGTGACGGTTTCCAGCACCACGCGGCCTCGGTCGCGGATCACTGTTCCCAGACTCACCGCGCCCGCTCCTTCGGGCAATGCCCGCCAGCGGTTCAGAATCGCATGGGCGGCATCGGCGGCGCAGATCAGAATCAGCCGGCCCTCGGAGGCCACATGCAAAGGGTCAATGCCTAACATTTCCGCGACCGCCCGCGTGGCCGGCGCCAGCGGAAGATCGTTCTCTTTAAGCAAGATGCCGAGTTCGCGCCCTTCGGCCATCTCGTTCAGCACCGTTGCCGCGCCCCCGCGGGTCGGATCACGCATAAAGCGGATGTTTGCGCCGAATTCCCGAACGGCCTTGACCAGCCGGTGTACCGGCCCCGTATCGCTCCGGGGCCCGTTCATGAAATCCATGTTCTGCCGTGCCGACAGCACCGCCATGCCGTGGTCGGCCAGCGTGCCGCTCACCAACACGCAGTCGCCTTCCCGTATCCGCTCAGGACCCAAGGTGAATTCGGGCAAGGCCAAGCCGATCCCGGCCGTGTTGACGTACAAACCGTCGCCCTGGCCGCGCGCCACGACCTTGGTATCGCCTGTGGCCACAGTCACGCCGCACACGTCGGCCGCCGCCCGGACCGAATCCAAGATGCGGCCCAGCACACTGAAGGGCAACCCCTCCTCGATGATGAGCGCGAGCGAAAGCCACTTCGGTTCGCCGCCGCAGACGGAGAGGTCGTTCACCGTGCCGTACACGGCGAGGTCACCGATGTTCCCGCCGGGAAACTCCAGCGGCTGCACCACGAAACTGTCCGTGGTGAAAACCAGCCGGTCGCCCGGCGATGGCAGCGTCGCGCCGTCAGGCAGCCCGCGCAGCGGCCCGTTGCCGAAGCGCGGCACGATTTCACGTTCGATCAGTTCGCGGGTGAGCCGACCGCCGCCGCCGTGCGCCAGTTGGATGACCGTGTCCGTGTTCACGTTCCGCCTCCTTGCCGCTCGTCAGGCAGACCGTATTTGAAATACGCCGCACAGGTGCCCTCCGCACTCACCATGCAAGGCCCGACCGGCTGATCCGGGGTGCAGACCGTGGCAAACAAGCCACAAGCCGTAGGACGGAGTTTGCCCTTAATGACATCCCCGCACCGGCAACCCGCATGCTGTCGGCCGGGCCGCACCGGCACGCTAAATTTCTTCTCAGCGTCGTAAACGGCGAACTCCGCCCGGAGCCCGAGACCGCTCGCCGGTATCACGCCGATGCCGCGCCAAACCGCATCGACCGGTCCGAGATACTGCGCCATGCGCGCCTGCGCTTTCGGATTTCCACCCGGCCTGACCACGCGGGCGTACTGGTTCTCGACCCGCGCCTCGCTTTTAAGGACTTGGCCGTGAATGCCGTATACGCCGAACAAAATGTCAAGCGGCTCAAAGCCGGCGACCACGCAGGGCACATGATACTCAGCCGCGAACGGTACATACGCCTGCGAGCCGATGATGGCGCTCACGTGCGCCGGACAGAGAAAGGCGTCGATCTTGATGTCTTTGTCCGTCAACAACGCGCGCAAGGCGGGCGGAACGAGCTTGAAGGCTGTGAGCAGCGACAGGTTGCGCACGCCAGCATGCCGGGCTTCATCGATGACACTCACCACCGGTGCGACCGTGGTCTCGAAGCCGACCGCCAGAAACACGACCTCGCGCTCCGGATGATTCCGTGCGAGGTCGACTGCGGCGCTGGGAGCGTAGCAGACTCGGACATCACCGCCCGCCGAGCGGCACCGGGTCAAGTCGGAGTCCGAGCCCGGCACGCGGATCATATCCCCGAAGGTCGCCAGGATCGCGCCTCGTCCAGCCAGCATAATTGCCGTGTCGATGTAGCCCGGATCGGTCACGCAAACGGGACACCCCGGCCCGCTGATCAGCTCAACACTTTCGGGCAACAACTGCCTGATTCCGTAACGTCCGATAGCCATGGTGTGACTGCCGCATACTTCCATGATCTGCACGCGGCGGCCTTGGTCAGCAAGCGCCCGGCCCTGTTCCGCTATCATCCGCACAAACTGCGCGGCCACTCCGGGATTTCTGAAACCATCGATGTAGTTCATAAGAAAAGGCTGAAGGGGGTTCAGGCTGTAGGCTGTAGGCGAGAAGAAGCGCGTCCGTCGGCATCGCGGGCGATCTCGGCGAAGAGGGCCAGCGTGGCGTCGGCCTCCTCTTGATCCAGCGTTTCGATGGCAAAGCCCGCATGGACGATCACATAGACACCGAGACGCACAGTCACCAGCGAAAGGTCGACCACATGGCGAATGCCGTCCAAGTCGGCCACCCCTTTGCCGTCGGCACGGATCTCAACGATTTTCATCGGCACCGCTAAACACATGTGAAACTCCTTAAAACCGCGCACTCCCCGCCACCACCGCCTGCCCCAAAGCGACGCCTCCGTCGTTCGGAGGGACCCGCCGGGGGATCAACACACGGAGGCCCTGCTCTTCCAAACGCGGCACCACCAAATCAGTGAGGATTCGGTTCATAAACACACCCCCACTTAACGCCACCGGACAGGCGGGGCCATGCGACAGGCCGTAATTTACCATGATCAACGCGGCATCGGCAATGGCGCAGTGCACCGCATAAGCCCATTCATCCTCGCGTCCGGCGGTCAGGCGCGCATCGGCCAGCAACGCGAACGCGTCATGCCAGTCGATGACCAGCTTTCCCTCTTTTTCGCTGTGCGCAAAAGGAAGGTGCGGCACGTCGCCTCTCATCGCGCGCCGCGCCGCCGCTTCCAGGCGGATCGCGGACTGGCCCTCATACGTGACGGTCTCCGGCGCAATCCCGAGCAAAGCCGAAAAGGCGTCGAATACCCGTCCAGCCGCATGGGTCAGCGGCGCGTTCACTTTTTGGGCGCACTGCTGACGCCAGACCGCAACCTCTTCGGGTGATACACCC
>CAZXVN010000329.1:0-9021 GCA_964643945.1 uncultured Lentisphaeraceae bacterium
GGCACGAGCGGCAGCCAACTCGTATCGGGCAGCGGTTCGTCACTCCCCGCAGGCTCGTGGGTACGTTACAATTGGCTGGATTTTGGCGCGGGCCAATACGAGCAGTGCCGGGTGCACCTGCAGTGGGCGTCGCCCCTGTCAAACAACGGGACGGCGATCGAGATCCGCCTGGATGCCCCCGACGGCACGCTGATCGGGGCGGTACCCTGTGGGCAAAACACCTGCCGGATCGCAACGACCAGCGGCATACACGACGTCTTTCTGGTGTTCCCCAACGAGAACGTGCAGGCCGTGGACTGGTTTATCTTCAATGCTCGGGTGATCTGGACCGGCAACGGCGCTGACAATAACTGGTCAACCGCCACGAACTGGAGCGGCACGGTCGCAGACGGCACGCCGCTGTATTTCGGCCCTTCCAGCAGGAATACCCCGAGCAACGACTTCGCCGCCGTGCGCAGTTTCGCGAGCCTCGGGTTTGACGCAGGCTCGCCGGCCTATACCTTGGTTGGCAACGGCATCGCCCTGACGGGTGACATTGTCAACAGCTCCACAAACAACCAGACCATCAACGTGCCGGTGACGTTGTCGGGCATGGGCGCGTTTTCGGTGGATACGGGATCCGCAGGCGTCACGCTGTCTGGCGGCCTGAGCGGCACCTGCGGCGGCCTGAACAAATCGGGCAGCGGCACGCTGACGCTTCCCGGTGCCATCGTCTGCGAGGGGGACATGGTCGTCGCAGACGGAACGCTGGCGGTTGCCCAGGTCCAATTGGCGAATCTGGTGAACATCTGGATCGGAACGACGAACGGCGCCAACGCCGTGTTGAACCTCGATCACAATATCATCAACATGGGCGGCAAGTTGTACATTGACGGCGTCCAGATGCCGGACGGCACCTACGGCTCCAGCGCCTCGTCGGCCAACAACAAGATCGACAGCGCCTTCAGCGGCACGGGGATGCTGACCGTCCAAAGCGGGCCCTGCCCTCCAGCCATTTCGACCCGTGCCGACGGGCATACCGTCGCCAAGTTTTCGATCGCCGGCAGCGGCACCTGGACCGTCCCGGCGGGCGTCACTCATCTCGAGGTGCTCGTGGTGGGCGGCGGCGGCGGTGCCGGTGCCCAAGCCAGCGGCGCCGGTGCTGGAGGCTTGTATTACACAGCCAGTTATTCTGTAGTCGCTGGTAATCTTATCAACGTCACCGTTGGTGCGGGTGGAGCCGGCGGTCTCATGGATTGGCAACCCGGGACTCACGGCTCCAATTCGGTCTTCGGCACGATTGTAGCCTTCGGCGGTAAAGCCACGAATGGTGACAGAGAAGTTGACAATATGACTTTTGCGTCTGGCGGTTCCCAAGGAGGTTATAGCACCGACGGGGGTGTCACGACGGTGCCAGGGACTCCAGGATTCACACTTAACAACCCTGTCTTTGATGGCGCATACTTCTCGGGCAGCGGCGCGGGAGCTGCGGGCACTCACGCAAACAATGCGGTCGGCGGAATCGGTGTGACAAACGCCATCACGGGTGAGGTTCCGGCCCCGTATTATGCGGGTGGCGGCGGCGCCTTGGAAAGTGCATCGGGTTCACTGGGTGGTGGCGGAAAAGGGGGGAATGGCTGGGGGAACCCAGGTGAAGCCGGCGCTCCCAACACGGGTGGCGGAGGCGGCGGTGGCCACGGTGGTGCAGGTGGTTACGGCGGCTCGGGCGTGATCATCGTGGCGTATGAAAGCAGCACCACGACGACCTACACGGTGTCCTTTGACAGTAACGACGGTTCACCTGTGGCGGCCCAATACTTGGTTCCCGACGCCACGGCCACGGAGCCGGCACCGGCCCCGACCCGGACCGGTTACACGTTCGTCGAGTGGTGTCCCGACAGCATGCTGACCAACGCCTTCAATTTCAGCACCCCCATCACAACCAACACGACGCTGTATGCGAAGTGGACGATCAGAAGTTACACGCTGACCTACAGCGCCGGATCGAACGGCACGATCGACGGCACGACGCCGCAGACGGTCGCGTACCTCGGCACCGGCACCGCGGTGACCGCCGTGCCGTGCGAGGGTTACCGCTTCCTCAAGTGGAGCGACAATAAGACGGCCAATCCGCGCACCGACAGCAACGTCAGCAACAACATCACTGTGACGGCCCGCTTCGAGTTGCCGTCAACGGACACGATCAGCCCCACAGCGGTCATTACTCGCGGAGACGGCAAGACCGTGGCCACTTTCACCAGCGGCAGCGGCACGTGGACGATCCCGGCGGGCGTCACCGACGTGGAAGTGCTGGTGGTCGGCGGAGGCGGCGGAAGTTGGAACGACAGTTTCCAAAGCGGCGCCGGTGCTGGCGGGATGCATTACAGCTCGTCTTATGCGGTGACGCCCGGATCCGTTGGGATCACGGTCGGTGCCGGTGCGACGGATGGCACTGGATCCTCTTCGCACTTTGGTACCCAGTTGATCGCGTATGGCGGCACCAAGGGGAATGGTTATACTGACGGTGGCGATCAGGGAGGTTACAGCCTCAATGGCGGCACCACGGTTGTCGCCGGCAACCCCGGATACCATTACAGCCCCATGGACGGCAATTGGTGCAGTGGCGGCGGAGCCGGGCACGAAGGCTATAAAGGCGATGTCCAACTGGGCGGCACGGGTGCTGTGTGTCGTATCACTGGCTCGGCAGTGCATTATGCCGGTGGCGGTGGCGCTCCCTCGAGCTACAGTTCAAGCGGGGGCACGGGTCACAATCTGGGCGGTGGCGGTTCCGGACCGGCTGCTTTTGGAGATCGCTCTTTTTCCGGTCTTGCCAATACCGGCGGCGGCGGCGGCGGCGGCTGGGGCGGCGGCGGCGGTGCCGGCGGCTCGGGTGCTGTGATCGTGGCTTACAGGATTCGCGGGGGCACGGTACTGATGCTACAGTGAGCCTGCAATCGGTCCTGTCGCAAAAGTACAACGACAAAATTTTGGGGATCGGCTATCATATTAGTGTAATGGTTGTTTGGATGGCTGTGTGGCCATAGCGCACACTCGAACGGGGCACAGGAGCCCGGCGTGAAACGTGTCAGGGTTCTGCCTCACTAAAAGGAGATGACAGACAATGAAACGCATGCACATGCTGATGGCTCTGGTTGTCGGAGTCTTCGCGGCCCAGGCCTGGGCTGACCTTGCGTCGACGAACAATGTCCGCGGTGACGGGAAAACTCTCGTCACGTTCACCGCTGGGAGCGGTACATGGACCATACCGGAAGGCGTCACCAACCTCGAAGTGCTGGTCGTCGGTGGCGGCGGCAGCGGTGCCGCAGGGGGGACTTGGAATGCGGATGGCGGCGGCGCGGGCGGGCTTGCCTACTATTCGAGTTATGGTGTGACCGGAGGGGGTTCCGTGTCGATCACGGTGGGTGCCGGCGGCGCTGCGCTAGCAGCTTATGGCAATGGCAACAATGGAGTCCAATCCACATTCGATGCTCTGACCGCTCCTGGCGGCGAAGGCGGCCTGCAAACCCGGGGAGGGAACGCGGGCAGCGTCAACAGCAACGGCGTCATAACCGCCGGCGGCCTAGGCGCAACCCATGCGGGTTCCAATGGCGGCGGGGGTGCCGGACAGAACGGCTCCGGAAATTACGGTGCTTGTCCCGGAGGGAATGGCCTGCAGTTTAATATCACTGGAACGAACACCTACTATGCCGGCGGTGGCGGCGGCGGCTATCAGGGTGCTGGTGGCCTTGGCGGCGGTGGCCGTGGCAACTATCTTAATGGTAATTCCGGTCCAGGTGAGAATGGCGTGGACGGCCTGGGCGGCGGCGGCGGCGCCTCCCGCGATAATGCCAATTCCGGCGCCGGCGGCTCGGGCATCGTCATCGTGGCCTACGACAGCGGCGCAACGATGTGGACTGTGACCTTTGACAGCAACGGAGGCTCGCCGGTTTCGAGCAAGACCGTGGCGGACGGCAAAGCGGCCACGGAGCCGGCAGCCCCGACCATGACCGGCTATACGTTTGTCCAGTGGTGTCCCGACAGTGCGCTGACCAACGCCTTCAATTTCAGCACCGCGATCACGAGTAACACGACGCTGTATGCGAAGTGGGTGCTCGACTGGGTGGTCTCCTTTGAAAGCAACGGCGGGTCGGCGGTTACGAACCAGTACGTTGTTCCCGACGGCAATGCCACGCTGCCGACGCCGGCTCCGACCAAGGCCGGCCACACGTTGGTCGAGTGGTGTTCCGACAGCGGACTGACCACACCCTTCAGTTTCAGCACCGCCATCACGAACGACACGACGCTGTATGCCAGTTGGACGAACAACAGTTATACCCTGACGTACAGCGCCGGTTCGAACGGCTCGATCACCGGCACGACGCCGCAGACGGTCGAGTATCTCGGCAGCGGAACAGCGGTGAGCGCCGTGCCGGACTCCGGTTACCGGTTCCTCAAGTGGAGCGACAGCTCGACGGACAATCCGCGCACCGACGCCAACGTCAGCGGCAACATCACAGTGACGGCCAGCTTCGAGCTGATCCCGCCGCCGATCACGCCCACAACGACCACCACCCGCAGTGACGGCAAGACCGTGGCCACGTTCAGCACGGTCGGCAGTGGAATCTGGACGATCCCGTCCGGGGTGACCGAGGTGGAAGTGCTGGTGGTCGGAGGCGGTGGCGGGGGCGCCGCAGGCGGGACTTGGGAAGCGGATGGTGGCGGCGCGGGTGGGCTTGCCTACTATTCGAGTTACGGCGTGACCGGAGGGGGCCCCGTTTCGATCTCGGTGGGTTCCGGTGGTGCGGCGCGAAGCAGCTATGGTGCTGGAAACAATGGAGGCCCATCCACATTCGATGCTCTGACCGCTTCGGGCGGTGAAGGTGGCCTGCAAACACGGGGTGGCAACGCGGGCAGCGTCAATAGCAACGGCGTCATAACCGCCGGTGGCCTTGGCGCAACCCATGCGGGCTCCAACGGCGGCGGTGGTGCCGGACAGAACGGTTCCGGCGCTCATGGGGATTCACCCGGAGGTAATGGGCTGCAGTACTCCATTACCGGCACACGTACCTATTATGGCGGCGGCGGCGGCGGCGGTTATTCCGGAGGCATCAATGTCGGTGGGTTGGGTGGTGGCGGCAAAGGTGCCACCGATGGTGCGCCAGATGGCCGTGGCCATGACGGAACTAACGGACTCGGCGGCGGCGGTGGCGCCTCCCGAGATTATGTTATCTCCGGCGGCGGCGGCTCGGGCGTCGTGATCGTGGCTTACAAGACTCCCAAAGGCACGCTGATCCTGCTCTACTGACCAGTCCGTGTCGGGGTTGATCCCGAGACCGGGGCGGCCGTTCAATGGCCGCCCCGTTTTTTGTTTGGCAGCCCGCGACCTGCGACTTCAACGTTCGGCGTTCGATGTTCAGCGTTCGACGCGGCTTTTGAAGCATAGCCGCAGAGAGCGAGCGCAGAGAGGAATACGGCCCATAAACATGCCCGTTTTCAGAGCATTTCTTTGTGTTCCCCGCGTCCCTTGCGGCCAATTTCAGCCGCCTCCCGTTTTCCGGTCCTGTCGCAAAAGTACAAATGAAAGTCGCAAAAGTTCAACGACACAATACCGGGGATCGGCTATGATTTGTAAGTTGAGACTGTGTAGAGCCTTGCGGAAACTTCATGAAGAAAACAAGCATAGTCAGCAGCCTGATATTAACGGCATGCCCTTTTTTCGGCCAATCCGAAAACCTGATCTACGCGCCGCAGGGCGATGCGATCATGATCGAAAACGGCACGCGCTGGAACAATCGGCCGCTGTATTGTCACGAGCGGTTCTCCGTGGTCTGGTCCGGGGAAATGCCCTCTCTGAAAGGCGAAACGGGCATTTTGTATGCCGGCATCGAGCGGCGCGGCGTGCGTGTCCCGCTGCAGCAGTTCGCCGCGCGAATCATGCGCTACCGCCCCGGCCGCATGGAGTGGGAATGCCGCGACCCGCGGTTTCCGGGGCTCACGGCCACGCTCTTCGGCACGACCCTGGCGGATGCCAGCGGCTTCACCGCGCGCCTGTCGGTTGCGGGCAGCGAGCCGGGCGACTTGGCCTTGTGGTGTGTCTTTCCTCCCACCGCCGAGGCGGGCGCGGTCTCTAACGCGAAAACCTCTCCGCAAGGGTATGAGTCGGACTGCGGGCCGGCCGAACCGCTAGTGCGCATCCGCGCCCGCCTGTCCCATCCGGCGCAGCGCTGGGAGACCCTCGCCTATGCGGACCGCGAGGAGTGGGCCAAAGCGGTTCCGTGGGCTTCCGCCGGCAGCTTGAAAGGCGCCGGCCTGCTGGCCGTCATCCCGCTGGCCGACGGCACGCCGCAATCCATCGCCGTGGCCTGCGATGAGCCCGGCAAGCCGTCCGCTGCGGCCGTGGCCGATGCCGCAAAGGCCTTCGGCCAAGGCATCGCGCGCGCCGAGGACTTCAGCGCCCGCCTCGTCATCGACACGCCCGATCCTTATTTGAACGCGGGCGCGCCCGCCTCGGTGGCGGCCGCCGCGGGCTTGTTTGTCGACCCCACGTTTGTGCATGGCGGCTCCCAATGGCGCATGCGCATGCCGGGCTGGCGCACCATGGGCGGCGCGACCTATTACGGCTGGATCGATCAAATCAGGCGCGCCGTGGCCTATTGGGGGAATCTGCAGGTGAAAGAGGATTCTAGCAAAACAGGCGCCGAGTATTCGCCCACCGGTTGTGAGCAGGTTGGCAACTCGCGGTTTTTCGGCGCGGGCTTCATCAACTATCCGGACATCCCGCAGGTCTATGAGTTCCAGACCCAGTTTTTCGACGATGCGGTGCGGGCCTGGCGGGCCAGCGCCGACCCGGCCTTGGAAAAGATGCTGCGGCCGATGCTCGAATTGCACCTGGAGCGCTGCAGGGCCTGCTTCGATCCCGATGGCGACGGGATTTACGAGAGCTATAACAACACCTGGCCCAATGATTCGATCTGGTTCAACGGCGGCGGCACGCCGGAGCAGTCGGGCTATGTCTATTACGGCCACCGCGCTGCGGCAGACATGTGCCGGCGCACGGGCGACCCGGCCGGCGCAGCGAAGCACGACGCCATCGCCGCGAAGATCAAGAAGGCGGTCAACGCGTTGCTCTGGATGCCTGAGCGCGGGCAGTTCGCTTCGTATGTCGAACCGTGGGGCCACAAGCGCCAGATGCCGGACGCCTGGGTGTATGCCCAGCATGTGCCGATCGAAGCCGGACTCGCGACCCCTGAGCAGGCCTGGCAGGCGATGTTCTACACCGAGTGGGCGATGGAGCGCTTCAAGCTGCCCTACGGCGAAATGCGTCAGACCTCAAACTTTGTGCCTGGCCAGTGGTCGATCCGCGAACTCTACCCCGGCGACAATTTCGCCATGGCCCTCGGCTATTTCCTCGCCGGCCAGGGCGACGAGGGGTGGAGCCTGCTGCGCGGCGCCATGCTTGAATCGATGTACGGCGACGGCGTGCCGAAGTCCGGCTACAGCCAGGAGTCCGGCCGGTTCAATCTGGTGAACCACATCTCTCCCGGCGGCCTCAGCCACCCGAACGGCGCGATCGATTTCATCGACATCATGACGCCGTATGTCCGGGCGCTCGTCGAAGGGCTGTTCGGCTACCGCCCGGATTATCCGAACGGACTGGTCCGGATCGAGCCGGCCTTCCCCTCGTCCTGGGAGCGCGCGTCGATCCGGACGCCGGACTTCGCCCTCACGTTCAAGGACCAGACCTACACGCTCGCGCTCACCAAGCCTGCCGCGGTGCGGTTCGGCATTCCTGTCAGGGCGGCCAAGGTCAAGGGCGTCACGGTCAACGGCAAGCCCGCCTCGTTCAGCATCGAGCCGTGGGCCGGCTGCGGGATGCTGCGTGTGGAGGTTCCCGCCACCCGTGTCGCGGCGCTGCACATCGAAACCGAAGGTGCCGCCAAGCCTTTGCCGGCCCTCGAAGAGGATCGAACAGTCGGCAGGCCGGGTCATCGGCTTGTCCTGAACAAGCTCGATGGCGCGGTGCCGCGCTATCAGCTCGTCAAGATCCACGTCCCGGAACGGGCAAACGCCAAGATGCTGCGCGAAGCCCCGTCCGACGCCGCGTGGACGCCGCTCGACATCAGCGCCGCCTTGAACGGCGACCTCCGCGCGATCTTCAAGCAGCGCTACGCCTCGCCCCGGCCGGAGCGCGTTTCCATGCGCATCGCCTATGACGGCTGGGGCGCCTGGACTTTCGCCCGTTTCTGGGGAATAGCCACGCCGGAGATCGGCATGGAGAAAGTTCTCGCGGCGGATGCCAAGGCGGAGTTGATCCTAGACGGGCAACTGGTCACCCCGCAGCACGCACGCTTCCGCGTGCCGCTGCCGGATAATAACATCGCCTTCACGTCGCTCTGGGACAACTGGCCGGACCACGTCACGGTGCCGGTCAATGCCAAGGGCGAGGCCGTCTGGCTGTTGGTCTCCGGCTCAACCACCCCGATGCAGGGCAAGATCGCCAACGCGGTCATCCGCTTCCGCTATGCCGACGGACAGCAGGAAACGCTCGATCTCGTTCCGCCGGAAAACTTCTGGTCGCTTTGCAGGTTCGGCAACGTCGACTATACTTATGCGCGTGACGGATTCTCTTTGCCGAAGGAGCCGCCGCCGATAGTCCAGCTTGGCACCAACTGCCGCGCCATGGTTTATGGCTGGAAACTTCGCCCCGGCGTGGCGCTGAAAGAGATCACCCTGGAAACCCTCTCGCTTGACGTCGTCATCGGACTGATGGGCGTGAGTATCATGAATTAGTAACCGGATGTTCCCTCATGAGACAAAACGTATTCGCCGCCATGTTTACGACGCTGTTCCTCCTGCTCGTCGCCACGACCGGCTCTGCCCAAACGACTTCACCGACCAACGCGCCGGCAATCCGCGCCTTTGTCGACGAAGCGGCCAAACAGTTCGGCGGATCTGGCACCAAGGCCGCCGAGTTCCTCGTCGCCGGCATGCCCGACGACGACTTGCGGTCCCTAACCCAGGAATTTCTGATTGAAAACTTGC
>CAZXVN010000330.1:0-5143 GCA_964643945.1 uncultured Lentisphaeraceae bacterium
GGCAGGAGTCGCTAGATGAAATGGTTAGCCTATAGATTGGTTTTTCTGGCTGCGGCGTTGGCTCAGACTTGCGCGTGGGCCGCCGCCACGACTTCGTTGCCCGAAAGCCGCATTCTGCTGTTCGACGATTATGCGTTGACGAATAACGCCCCGACGCCCACCTGGGTGCATGAGGGTACGGCTCCAAGTGCCTTAGCTCTAAAACCTTTGCTTGCAGGCACGAACCACTATCACCGCACGGGGTGGAAACTTTTCTTCTGCCGGACAGGGTCGACGCGCGTCGCGGCGGGTTATTTCAAAGTCCTCCCTGATGTCGCCACGAATTATGCCGCCTACCTTGAGAACACGACGAACGCCGTGATCACGTCGCCGGTCTTCACGAACGGCATCGGCACGGTTTATTTCGAGGCGATCAACAATGAGTCTGCGAGCTCAACCCAGATCTCGGTCGACTGGTCAACGAACCTGACCGACTGGGTCACGCTGACAAACATCACGCTGAGCGCGACGTCGACAAACGGGTTCACCCGGTACCAGCAGCTTCTGAACTACCGCCAGCCGGCGAAGCTGAGGTTCAGGCGTTCGGGTGCCGTCTTTTCCGCGCAGGGCCTTGATACGGCGTTGACCGTCATCGACAATATCCGCGTGTCGCCCCCGGCCGCGGACGTGGTGATCTACAATACCGAAGCTCTCAAACAGGGGGACAACGTCATTCTCCAGTGTTTCGTGAGCAACGCGGACACGAATGTGCCGACGACTTTTCCGCGGACCGTCATCGGCTCCTACCGGTGGCCTAATCTGACCCCTCCGAATAATGCTTGGACAACGAATCTGGTGATGAGCCGTGTCGATGCGGGCGACGGCCAGGGCAACGGCGAGAAATATGCGGCCACGTTGCCGACCCAGCTGCTGGGCGGCACCAATGAGCACTACGTCGTTTGTACGTTCGACGGAGCCTGGTACCAGTCGCCGGATTACACCGGGCAGGGCTATGTGGGCTATCCGTCCGAAGCACGCTCGCCCTCCACGTCGGCGTTGCACACCAATGTTCTGGCCGGTTTGAATTTTTACGTCCTGACCGTCAACAGCGGCGCCGGCGGCGGCTCTTTCTATACGAACGGGCAGCAGGTCGCGGTTACGGCAAGTGCGCTGATTGGGAAGACCTTTGACCGCTGGACCGGCGCCACGCAATATGTGGCGAACGTCATGGCTTCGAACACCTTCGTGACCATGCCGGCCCTCGATATTGCGATTACGGCGACCTATACAACTAATTCCTACACGCTGACGGTGACCAACGGCACCGGCGGCGGCTCATACCCGTATGGTCAGCAGGTCCCGATTGCGGCGAATGCGCCTCCGGCGGGGAAGATCTTTTACCGCTGGACGGGCGCTACGCAGGCTGTGGACAGCGTGACTTCCTCGAACACCTTTGTGACGATGCCCGCCTCCGCCATTGCGCTGACGGCGACCTATTTGGATGTTTATGCGCTGACAGTGACCAACGGGACGGGCAGCGGCTCGTACACGAATGGGCAGCAAGTTGCGATCACGGCCAATGCGCCGCCGGCCGACAAGGTCTTCGACCGCTGGACAGGCGCCACGCAGACTGTGGCGAATGTGACGTCATCGAACACCTTCGTGATTATGCCGGCTGTTGCCATCGCGATCACCGCGACCTATAAAGATGTTTACACGCTCACCGTCACCAGCGGAACCGGCGGCGGGTCGTACCCGGCAGGTCAGCAGGTGCCGGTGACTGCGAACGCTCCGGCGGCCGGCAAGATCTTTGACCGCTGGACAGGCGCCACGCAGGCTGTGAACAGCGTGACTTCCTCGAACACCTTTGTGACGATGCCGGCTGCCGCCATCGCGATCACCGCGACCTATAAAGATGTGTACACGCTCACCGTGAACGGCGGAACCGGCGGCGGGTCGTACCCGGCAGGTCAGTTGGTGTCGGTCACGGCGACCAACCCGGCCACCGGCAAAGCCTTTGACCGGTGGACGGGCGCCACGCAGACTATGGCGAACGTCACGCTTTCGCCGACCACCTTGACGATGCCGGCGTCTAACATTACGGTGACAGCGACCTATAAGAATCTTCTTTACGTGCTCACCGTTAAGGGCGGAACCCCTCCCGTTACGTCCAACACGTATAATCAGGTGGTGACGATCACGGCGTCAAATGTGAGCGGAAAAACGTTTGACCGGTGGGTCGGCGACACGGCGACGGTGTTGAGCGTCACGTCCTCACCGACCACCGTGACGATGCCGGCCTCCGACATCACGCTCATGTCGACCTATAAAACGGCGCCGCTGGTTCTAACCGAGTCGCGCATTCTTGATTTTAATGATTATGCCCTGACAAACAACGGAACACCGCCCACCTGGGTGCATGAGGGTACGGCTCCAGGCACCTTAGCTACAAGACCTTTGCTTGCAGGCACGAACCACTATCACCGCACGGGGTGGAAGCTTTTCTTCTGCCGGACAGGGTCGACAAGAGTAGCTGCGGGTTTCTTCAAGATCCCCCCTGATGTTTCCACAAACCTGGCCGCCTATCTTCAAAACACGCTGGATGCCAAGATCGAGTCGCCTGTTTTCACGAACGGCATCGGCACGGTCTATTTTGAGGCGATCAACAATGAGAATGTGTCTCCTACTCAGATTGCTGTGGAGATGGCCACAAACATGGTTGACAATTTCGGGTTTGTTTGGCCCATGGGCACCCCCGGCACGGCGTACAATTGGCAGACGCTGGACGAATTCGTGCTGAATGCGGTTTCGACAAACGGGTTCAAGCGGTACGCTAGAACTCTGAATTTCCGTAACTCGGCTAAGTTGAGGCTCAGGCGTACAGGAACCATATATGCCTTAGAGGGTATGGACACCATGCTGACCGTGATTGACAATATCCGCGTGTCGCCGCCGCCGTCGGACGTGCAGGTTTACAAGACCGAGTGTCCCTTTGAGCCGGGATATCCGTCAATCAACACCAACATCCTCATTCGGAATTACGTGAGCAGCGTAGATACGAATGCGCCGACGGATTCGCGGATATGCAGGGTTGTCTACCGCTGGCGGTATTTGGATCAGGTGGTGAACCCGTGGAAAACCAACCTGATGTCCTATGTCGCCGGCACGGGCGACGCGCAGGGCAACGGCGAGCGGTACGAGGCCTCGTTGCCGTCCCAGCCGCTGGTCGGCGATCTGGAGTACTACTTCCTGTGCGATTTTACAGGCTCCAGCTATCAGTCGCCGGATTACACCGGTCAAGGCTGGGTCTATCCCAGCGAGGGGCTCTCGCCCCGCTCGCTGCGCGGCGGCGCCTCCCAGCCGGACGGGCGCGAGTTCTACACCCGGCTGCGCCCGTTCAGATCGCAGTACGGGGCGCTGTATGTGGTGGCGGAAACCAACCAGTTCCCGCAGCCGGTCGAGATGGCGCTGGTCGGAGACGACGAGTGGCGCGGCATGCTGCAGGTCCGGAGCGCCTTGCCGGCGCTGACCAACCTCGCGTGGTATTTCAAAGGCGAGAAGGCCCATGTGCCGGGCGCGGAGACCTTCTCGACCAACCTGCCGGTCTGGACTGAGCAGGCGCAGGCCGGGGTCGGCCGGGTGCCCTATGGCGGGATGTGCGTGCAGACCAATGCGGCCGCGGCCCCCATACAGGCGACTGTGGCGGACACCGGGTATGTCCAGCTTACGTTCAACACAAGCAAGACGAACTTCCTGACCAGCCGGGCGGAGTATCAGAACTTCAACGCGTGGCCCGCCGGAACCAATTTCTCGTACAGCAGCGGGCAGCCGGAAAAGCAACGCTACCTGAATACGTTTGACGCTTGGGATGTGAGCGCGGATCAGATTTTCAAAGAGTATTTTGTCGACTATTCCTCGACGAACAGCGTTGCTGTGCGCGGCCCTTTCCAGACGCCTCAGTTCTGGTGGGCGGGCGGCGCCAACTATGTCGAGGAGCGGCTGGAGGCCAATTACTACAACAAACCAGCGGGCGTGACCGGCTTCAACAACAGGGCCTTGCGCCTCAAAGGGGGCGACAGCGCGCTGGGGCTGGGGTATATGTACAATCAGGTTGCGACGCGGCCCGACGGGCTCAAGCAGGTTTCGTTCAAGTGCCGGCTGGGGCAGGAGGCCAGCAACTATGACGTCGCCTACAACTGGGCGGAGTTCACAAAGACCAATTATCTGCTTCGGGCGACTGTTCAAATCTGGCCGGCCATGTCTCCCGGGCAACCCTCGGTCTCGCTGATCGGCTATTACCAGAACCCCGGAAAGTTTTATGAGTATCGGGTCACGCAGGCACCTGATCCTAATAATCAGAATAACAGTAACGACAAGCGGATGACGCACCAGTTGTTCAAGTGGGTAAACGGGTCGCCGAACCTGCTCATCTCCAAGAATCAGGATGGGGACGATCCGTTGACGACTCAGGTAGTGATTGAAATGCGCCTTTACAATACGAGCAGCACGTCCACCCGCATCCGATGCAAGTTTGGCGCCACCGACAATGTGGTGGAGGCCACCGATGCGGCGTCGCCCATTTCCGGTGGGACGTACGGGTTCCTGACAGGTGAGTGCCGGGCGAGCTTCTCCGCCGCGTCCACGCAGCCCACAACCACGGATGCCGCGGTAGCGGCGGGTACGCAGACGCCGGTTGTGTATGCTGATTTCTACACCCCGCCGGGCCGTTTTGAAGTGGTCACCTCCGTGTCACCGAACGGCATCTATTCGGTGATACCGTTGCAGAAAATCGCGGTGTATCTGCAGGATTCCGACTACAGTTCGGCCACGGAGCCGGACGCGCCGGGCAGCCCGCTGTGGATCCCGAGACACGAGTTCACGGTGGCCGGTTTCGGGTACCAGTCCAACAGCATCACGTTCAACACGTGGAAGTCGCAGTTCGTGATGCTGCGGGTGGTGGGCGGGTCGGCGGTGTCGAACAATGCGGACGTGGTGGTGGATGAGGTGGCGGTGTCCTCGTGGCACGGGAAACAGGTGTCGGATTCCGGGGTCGGTTTGGCGGTTGTGCCTGCCTCCGACTGGCTGGCCACGGAGGCGTGGATGGTGCAGGCGTCGGGCGTGTTGGTGCCGTCGGGGCCTGCGGGGCTGACCGAAGGTTTGCTCC
>CAZXVN010000331.1:0-14122 GCA_964643945.1 uncultured Lentisphaeraceae bacterium
ATCAACAGGCCTTCGTCACCCTAAACAACAACCACCTCGATCTTGGCAAAACCCGCCGAAGCGATTTGTTCCAACAGCGCCGGAGTGAGGGGGTCGTAGCGGCGTGCGAGCACCGCCTGCGACTCCACATCGATCAGGTCATCCTTCATGACCAACATCTCGAGCGAGTCTGCCGAGTGGGAGCCTTTCACCACCACACGCTTGAACGTGTAGAACAGCTTGAGAATTTCCTCATCCGTTCCGTAACCGAGCGCGCGCAGGAAGGTGGTCGCATAAAACTTGCGGCGCCGGCGACGACGATCCATGTAGACCCACATGATGTCGCTGGAATCGAACTGGATCTCAATCCACGAACCCCGGTCAGGGATGAGGCGCACAGAGAAAAGCGTCTGGCCGTTCGGGTGTTGCGCCTTCTCGGAGCAGATGCCGGGGGAGCGGTGCAACTGCGAGACGATCACACGCTCGGCGCCATTGATCACAAACGCGCCGTCGCGGGTCATCAGCGGGATCTCGCCCATGTAGACATCCTCTTCGCGAATCTCGTCGCCGTCCTTCAGACGGAACGTCGCATGCAGAGGTGCGGCAAAGGTACTGCCGTCTGCAAGGGCTGCGAGGGCATCCATTTTGGGTTCGCCCAGTTCGTACTTGACGAAGTCGAGCGTGTATCGGCCATCATAGCTGTCGATGGGAAAAACTTCGCGGAAGATGGCATGGAGCCCTTTCTCTTCGCGTTTGCCGGGGGCTGAATCCCGTTGCAAAAAATCTTGGTATGACTTCGTCTGAATCTCGATCAGATCGGGCGGCTGAATAACGGCTTTCAGCTTGCCAAAGACTTTACGTTCAACCATTGCCTACCTCAGGTTGGAGTGTTATTAAAACGCTGCCAAGGTAAAAACCCCGCACAACAGAGCCTGAGCTCCGCTGCCCGCCGACTGTTCTGACGCGATGTTCCGGCAACCGGTTATGAATGGAAGTGTGGTAAGCAGCCACTTGATTAACTAATTCACACTTCGGTTGACACACGCATCAACAAACACTCAGGTGCGTTCGGTTCTTCTTTTGGCAACTGTGAAACAGGATGACCATCCGGGCTTCTCCGACGCGAGGTATACACACCTGTTACCGGAAAGCAAGGACTGTCCGCGTCATCCTTCGGACAGTCCCCGCTTTGAAAGTCGATGAAGGTTACTTCACTTCGACCTTGGCGCCCGCCTTCTCGAGCTGGTCCTTCAGCTTGGCAGCCTCATCCTTGCTAACGGCCTGTTTCACCGCTTTCGGAGCACCTTCGACCAAATCCTTGGCGTCCTTCAACCCGAGGCCCGTGATCGTGCGGACTTCCTTGATGACAGCGATCTTGTTCGCGCCGAAATCGGTCAGGATCACGTCGAACTCGGTCTTCTCTTCGACCTGAGCGGCGGCGGCCACGGGAGCGGCGGCGGTGACGCCCCACTTCTCTTCGAGCGCCTTGACCAACTTAGAGATCTCGAGCACCGAAAGGTTGCTCAGAAAATCAATCACTTCTTCATTCGTCATCTTCTTTTCCTCTTTCTTTGTGCAACCGCACGCGACACTTCGCGGGCGGATTTCCCGCAGGAGCCACCACTCATGAAGTGGCCGTTGGCGTTTTCACACCCTGAGGCACCGGCACCCGCCGACAGCCCGCCCCTTGCGGTTTTTACGACACCTGTTATGCCGCAGATCCGTTTTTCTTCTCCTCATACGCCTTCAGGGCGTAGAGCGCATTCAGCAGCGGCGCGTTGAGAACGCGCACCAGGCTGGTCGCCGGAGCCAAGAACGTGCCCAGCAACATGCCGCGCATTGCGTCCTTCGACGGCAGTTTCGAGAGGGCGTCCACGTCCTTGGCGCTCAGCATCGCAGTATCGAGGCTCGCGCCCTTAATCACGGCCTGGTCGTTCTTCTTCACGAACGCGACCAACGCCTTCGCCACTTCTGCCACATCGCCCTTGCCTGTGATCATCGCCGTCGGCCCGGTCAGCATCGACGAGATGTCTGCCCAGCCCATGTCCTTCGCGATCCTGCCGAGGTAAGTGTTCTTGACGACCATGGCGCGCGAGTCGAGTTTGGCCAAGTCCTGCCGCAACATCGTCAGTTGCGTCACTTTCAGACCGCCGTAATTCAGCATGAAACAGAAGTCGGCAGCCTTGACGCGCTCGATGACCTCGTTCAGAATGGAAATTTTTTCGGTTCTCATTGCATCCGTCTCCCGTGTTATTCAGCGTCCTTGACCAGCACGTGCACACCCACCCCCATCGTGGAGCAGACCGTCAGGGTGCGGATGAAAGCGCCCTTGGCGCCCGCTGGCCGCTCAGCCTTGACCGCATCCACGATCGTGTTGATGTTGCCGATCAGCTTGTCGGCATCAAAGCTGAGCTTGCCACACAGCACGCAGACGTTGCCGGTACGGTCCATGCGGAAGTCGACCTTGCCGCCCTTTGAGGCCTTCACAGCGGCAGCCGTGTCGTCCGTCACCGTGCCCGTCTTCGGGTTCGGCATCAAGCCGCGTGGACCCAGCACGCGGGCGATCTTGCGCACCTCCTTCATCGCGTCGGTGGTCGCGATCGCCACATCGAAGTCTGTCCAGCCGTTCTTGACCTTCTCAATCAACTCCTCATAACCGAC
The DNA here is from genome assembly GCA_964643945.1 of uncultured Lentisphaeraceae bacterium. Classification (GTDB taxonomy): domain Bacteria; phylum Verrucomicrobiota; class Kiritimatiellia; order RFP12; family UBA1067; genus JAHFSX01. Next base: position 2,641 of record CAZXVN010000331.1, read on the forward strand.
CTCATCCGCGCCAGCCGCCTTCGCCTCATCGGCGTGGGCACCCGCCGCGAACACGATCACGCGGATGTTCTTGCCGGATCCGTACGGGAGATTGACTGTGCCGCGGACGGTCTGATCCGATTTCTTGATATCCACGCCGAGACGCATTGCGAGCTCGACCGTCTCGTCAAATTTCGCACCCGGGTTCGCCTTCACAAAAGCGACCGCCTCTTCCAAGCTCACCAGCGTGGCCGGGGCCTTTTTCTTGGTATCGATATACCGTTTGCCATGTCTTGCCATGATTCGTGTCCCCTTATTAACCCACCACCTCGATACCCATGTTGCGCGCGGTACCTTCGATCATCCGCATCGCGGCCTCTTCGTTCGACGCGTTCAGGTCCGCCTTCTTGATCTGAACGATCTTGCGGAGCTGCTCGCGTGTCACCGTGCCGACCTTGTCGCGGTTGGGAACACCGGAACCCTTGGCAAGCCCCGCCTCTTTCTTCAGCAGCGCGGAAGCCGGCGGGCTTTTGAAAACGAGAGAAAAACTGCGGTCCGCATACACCGTGATCACCACGGGAATAATCAGGCCGGCCTTGTCTTGAGTCTTGGCGTTAAACTCTTTGCAGAACGCCATGATGTTGACACCTTGGGAGCCCAACGCGGGGCCCACAGGCGGTGCAGGATTCGCCGCACCAGCGGGAATCTGCAATTTCACGGTACCCGTGACTTTCTTAGCCATAATCGCACCTACTTGTCTGTCGTGACCCTCCCGGCATCCCCACCGGTACAAACGGGCCACCGTTGACGAACTGCCGTCGCGCCTGCGCGACGGTTCCTAGCCCTGCCCGCTACGCGTTCTCGTTGACCACGCGCTCGACCTGCCAGTACTCCAGTTCCACCGGGGCAGTACGCCCAAAGATCGCTACAGAGACCTTCAGCTTGCCCCGGTTGGGATCCACTTCATCGACTGTGCCGTCAAAACTCATGAACGGCCCGTCGGTGATCTTCACGTTCTCGCCCGGCTCGAACTGAACCTTGGGCTTGACCTTTTCCTTCTTCTCGTCCACCTGATTGCCTATCGCGACAATCTCGGCCGTCGAAAGCGGCATCGGACGCTCGCCCCCAATGAAACCAATCACGCCCGACGTTTCCTTGAGAAACCGCCAAGTCGGCTCCATCACATTGCGCCTCTCATCGTAAAGAACCAGATTGATCAACACGTAGCCGGGAAAGACCTTGCGCGTCACCGTCGTCTTCACGCCATCCTTGACTTCGGAGACCTTCTCCGTGGGGATCACGACCTCGCCGATGTACTCCCCCATCTCCTCGATCCGCACCCGGGCCTCAATCGAACGTTTGACCTTCTGTTCCTGACCGGTCAACGTGTGCAAAACAAACCATTGCTTCGTCATGGTCAAATCCCCGCTATTACGCATGGATGAGTTGCAGGAAAAACTGGATCACCTTGTCACAACACAACACAACCACTGCAAGAATCACAATAAAAGAGATCACCACGACAGTCGAATCCACGAGTTCCTGACGGTCCGGCCAGGCAATCTTTTTAAACTCGACCCCGACCTCGCCCAGATACGTCCCCAGACTCTGGATGACTTGTTTCACGTTACTCATGTCTCAGACCCTTCGGTCAATCCGCAGTTCAAATGCGAAAATCTGCAACCATCCCTGTTACGAAACAGCACCCGATGCCGCGGTTAATACTGGCAGGCCAGGAGGGAATCGAACCCCCAACCTTCGGTTTTGGAGACCGACGCTCTGCCAATTGAGCTACTGGCCTAAAGTGGGGAGATTCCTACTTCGCTTCCCGGTGCAAGGTGCGCTTCCTCTCCGTCGGGCAGAATTTCTTCATCTCCAGACGGTTCGTCATCGTACGCTTGTTCCGCGTCGTCGTGTAATTGCGGCGCTTACACTCGGTGCAGGCCATAATCGCTAATTCTCTGGGCATTTTCGCCTCGTTGCTCCGTGAATCCGTGCCGCGGGCGGGACGCCGAAACGCCCCGCCCGCACACGCTCACAGGAAACTCTTACTTAATCACCTTAGAAACCGTACCGGCACCGACCGTGCGTCCGCCTTCGCGAATGGCGAAACGCATCTTGTCTTCCAACGCGACTGGCGAAATCAGCTTCACCGAGATCGAAATGCTGTCGCCCGGCATCACCATTTCCACGCCCTCGGGCAACGTGATGTCGCCCGTGACGTCAGTCGTACGGATGTAGAACTGCGGACGGTACCCCTTGAAGAAGGGCGTGTGGCGGCCACCCTCTTCTTTGCTGAGGACGTAAATTTCGCCGTTGAAATCGGTGTGCGGGGTGATCGATCCCGGCTTAGCCAGAACCTGGCCACGCTCGACATCTTCTTTCTTCGTGCCGCGGAGCAGACAACCGATGTTGTCGCCCGCCTGGCCCCGATCCAACAGCTTACGGAACATCTCGACGCCCGTAACGGTTGTCTTCGCAGTCGGCCGGAGGCCGACGATCTCGACATCCTCCCCCACCTTGATAACGCCACGCTCGACACGGCCGGTCACCACGGTGCCACGGCCTTCGATCGAAAACACGTCTTCAACCGGCATCATGAACGCTTGGTCGAGCACGCGCACCGGCTCAGGAATGTAGCTGTCCAGAGCCTCCATCAGCTTGGTAATACACTCGCAGGCAGGATCATCCGCCTGCGTGACCTTGGAAGCTGGCAACGCGGAACCGCGGACAATCGGAATCTCATCGCCCGGATACTCGTACTTGCAAAGCAACTCGCGGATTTCCATCTCGACGAGGTCCAACAGCTCGGCATCGTCGACCAAGTCAACCTTGTTCAGGAAGACCACGATCGCAGGCACGCCGACCTGACGGGCCAGAAGGATGTGCTCGCGGGTCTGGGGCATCGGTCCGTCCGCCGCGCTCACCACTACGATGGCGCCGTCCATCTGCGCCGCGCCAGTGATCATGTTCTTCACATAGTCGGCGTGGCCGGGGCAGTCGACGTGCGCGTAGTGACGATTCGCAGTGCCGTACTCGACATGCGATGTGGCGATCGTCAGGATCTTGGTCGGGTCGCGACGACCCGCAGATTCGGAGGCCTTGGCAACCTGATCATAGCTGATCGGAGCGCAAAAACCTTTCATGGACTGAACCTTGGTAATCGCTGCGGTCAGCGTGGTTTTACCATGGTCTACATGACCAATCGTGCCGACGTTGACGTGCGGCTTCTCGCGAACAAATGTCTCTTTCGCCATTTTGGATTTCCTCCTGTGAGAGTTGACAAAAAGCCATCGTCAAAGCTGGAGCCAACAAGCAGAATCGAACTGCCGACCTCTTCCTTACCAAGGAAGTGCTCTACCAACTGAGCTATGTTGGCGTCGTCCCTCACCCCCAACGGGGGTAAAAGAACCCCTTACCCAATATGCCCTCCGAATTCAAAGAAAACCCGTAAGGCAATCGTGCAGGAGTCCGTTAAACCTTGCCAATGTTTCGTTCCCCGTCTTGCCAAAACCGAGTTCTGGAAAAAAAGAAAACTTGTTTAGATTACCGAATGGCCGCCCGGATGTCAACCGCCCCGAAAAACTTTTTTGGCGGACCTGGGGCGCTGGTCTTGGAGGCGGGGCCTTCTTGGCACGCCCGATAGTCCCGGTTTTATTCTGTCCCAGTTTTATTCTTGACCCAGTACGCACAACGGCCTACTGTAATTTCAAACTTGATCCGCACTGTTTTGTTTGTCGCAGCAGGTGCGGCTCGGGTTTCGCTTGAAACAAACGGGCTGGAGGCTTCCTGCCCAAAAAAAGAGGTTTTTCATGAAAGGTAAAGTTGCGGTTCTGGCATCAATGGCTGGACTCCTCATGCTCGCGGCCACGCTGCGGGCAGAGGTTCCCGAAAGGCTGCACTATCAGGGTCGGCTGGTGGAGGCAGGAACGAACTACCACGGCGCGGCCACGCTCAAGTTCTCGCTTGTGGACGGCGGCATGGACGTGTCGATGCCCGCCACGGCCTTCGCCATGGTCATGAACGGCGCGATCGACTCGGTCTTCGTCATGGGCGGCGGCAGCGGCTATGCCGGCACGCCGGACGTGACGGTCGAGGACACGACGGGCGCGGGCGCGATCCTGCAGGCGCAGGTCTCGGACGAAGGCGCGGTCACCAACATCGTGATCGCCAACGGCGGCCACGACTACACCGCCCCCAGCGTGACCGTGGCTTCGCCGCCGCCCCTGATGACCTACACGACCTACTGGAGCAACGACGGCACGCCCTCCGGCGAGCCGGTCAACGGCGTGGCGGTGACGGTCACGCGCGGCCTCTTCTCGCTGCTGCTGGGCGACACAAGCCTGGCCAACATGCTCCCTGTTCCGGCCACGGTCTTTAACGTGCCAGACGTTTATGTGCGCGTGTGGGCCGACACCGGCACCGGTTTCCAGCAGCTTGCCCCCGACCAGCGCATGGCCGCCGTGGGCTACGCCATGCAGGCCGCCAGCGTGGCCTACGGCGCGATCGGCGAAGCGGAGATCGAGGACGGTTCTATCACGGCCTGGGACATCGGCATCGACCAGGTGATGTACTGGAACATCGCCGACAACGCCGTGTACAGCAACAACATCGCCAACGGCAGCATCTCCTTCGCCGACATCGGCCAGAACGGCGCGGCCAGCGGCCAGGTGCCCAAGTGGAACGGCAGCGCCTGGGCACCGGCCAACGACCTCACCACCGGCGGCGGCGTGCTGGCCGGCTACAAGGAGAACGGCACCTTCGTGCCTTCGCCGCAGGCCGCCGGCGCGGACGCCATCGCCCTCGGCCAGGGCACCAGCGCAGGCGCCAGCCGCAGCGTGGTGGGCGGAGGCAGTTACAACGCCATCCTCGGCGGCGCGACCAACGCGGTCATCAGCGGCGGCTATCTCAACGACATCGCGTCCGGCGCCATGTACGCCACGGTCGGCGGCGGCTATGACAACAACGTGGGCGCCAATGCCTGGGCCGCCCTGATCGGCGGCGGAGTCGTGAACGGCATCGGAACCAATGCGATTGCGGCCACCGTCGCGGGCGGCAAGGCCAACACCATCGCCGCCAACGCCGACTACGCCGCGATCCTGGGCGGCGAGGAGAATGAGATTCAGGACGCCGACAACGCCGTGATCGGCGGCGGCGTACACAACCAGGTTCAGATCCGGGCGAAGTTCTCAACGATATCTGGCGGACTCGCAAACGTGATCGAGAACAACTGCACCAACTGCGTGATCGGCGGGGGAAGGAACAACAGGGTTCGCTCCGACTCCCGCGACGTGGTGATCGCCGGAGGAAAGGGAAACACGGCGTATGATACGTACGGTTCGGCCATTGGAGGTGGGTGTGACAACGAAGTCGAAGGCATGTTCTCGATGGTCGGCGGAGGGTCTTTGAACGCGGTGCTCTTCGGCGGCACGTACTCCTCGATTGGCGGCGGCAACGGCAATGCCGTCGATGGCGTCAGTGCTGTGATTGGCGGGGGAACGCAGAACTTTGTCTCCAGAGACGCCGGTGGTTCCGTGATCGGCGGAGGGTCTGGAAACACAGCGTCGGAAGGATACTACGCGTTCATCGGGGGTGGCGTGGGAAACAGGATCGGCAATTCGGTCAGGGAGGGTACGTGTTCGGTTCTGGGCGGCGGCTACAGCAACAGCGTGGATGGCGCGTATGGCGTGGTCGGCGGAGGCAGCAAGAACACCATCGAGGAGGCCTATTACGCCACAATCCCGGGCGGCGATTCCTGTTCCGCCGCCGCCGGCGCTCACTACGCGTTCGCCGCCGGCCGGCGCGCCCAGGCGGAACACGCGGGCGCGTTCGTGCTGGCAGATTCGCAGAACAGTGACTTCGCCAGCACCATGCCTGACAGTTTCAACGCGCGCTTCTCGGGCGGGTACAAGCTGACCGGCGGCGCGATCGAGGGCAACGGCTCCGGACTTACAGGCGTCAACGCCGCCACCGTCGGTGGCGTCGCGCTCTCAAAAAGCAGCATGTATGTGGTTTCGGTCGATCAGGAAGTGATGGGTGGGTCAACAGTGCAAATCACGGTCCGCGCTCGCGATACCAACGACATCCCGATCGCCGGGTTCTGCTGGCCGGAGCAGGGATGGGGTATGACCATAACAGGCTACATGCAGGACAACTGGACGAACGTCAACGCGAGGGCTGCCTACTGGGCATATGTCTACAATCCTGACTCGTCTCCTCACTCGGTGCGTACTCAATTGATCTGCATCGATGTGCCGTGAGGTCCTGCTATGAATACGCCAATAAATCGATGGATCAAGGGCCTCTTGGTTGGAATGCTTTCTGCTTCGGCTCTGGGCGAGACTGCCCTGCGCACCGCCGCGCTGGACGCGGGCGGCGGCCGCAGCGCCGCCGGCGCGGTCACGCTGGACGCCTCGCTGGGCGGCGTGGGCGGGCTCGGCGTGCAGGATGCGACCGTGCTGAAGAGCGGCTACATCGGCCAGCTCTTCGATCTGTCCGGCCTGATTGTCACCGCCAGCCCGACCAACGTGCCGGAGCAGGGCACGCGGCAGCTCTCCGCCGCAGCGGCGTATGACGACGCCACCGCGGGCGCACTGGACGGCACGCCGCAGTGGTCCGTGGCCTGGGGGCCGCTGACCGGCGTCAGCGGCGGCGGAATGGCCACGGCCGGCGCGGTCTACCAGGACACGCCGGCCAGCGCGAGGGCCGCGTTCGACGGGCTGCAAGGCACGGTGGCCCTGCTGGTGCTGGACAGCACGCCGGACAACTACGGCCTCTATGCCGGCGACGGCCTGCCGGACGTGTGGCAGGTGGGGTACTTCGGCATTGACAATGCGGACGGTCTGTCTGCGGCCGACCCGGACCACGACACCGTGCCGAACCGCGACGAGTATCAGGCCGACACGAGCCCGACGAACAGCGCCTCCGTGCTGCGCATGACATCCGTCGCCAGCGCAGGCGCGGCAGGCGTGCGCGTCGCCTGGCAGGGGGGCGTGCAGGCGGTGCAGGTTCTGCAGCGGCGCCCCTCGCTGGCGGACGGGCCTTGGGAGGACGTGATGACCAATCTGCCGCCGACCGCCACAGCCGCCGACTGGCTCGACCCGGCCGGTGCCACGCAGGGTACAGGCTTCTACCGCGTGCACGCATCACGGTGACGCCGCCGAACCTTGGCCGCTTGAAAACAAAAGAGGCTCGCGGACTTTTGTCCGCGAGCCTGCAGAAAAGACGCGCACTGTGGCACCGTCTTAGCGGCGGCCCCGCAGGCGTCCATGTTTCAGGAACCCGTCGTAGTTACGCATCAGCAAGTGCGACTCCATCTGACGCAACGTATCGAGTGCCACACCGACGATAATCAGCAAGCTCGTGCCGCCAAAGAACGAGGCCATCTCCCACGGAAGTTGCATCACGCCGCGCAGCAACTGGGGAACCAGCGCGACGATCAACAAGCCCATGCCGCCGATCAGCGTCACGCGCGTCATGAGCGCATCCAGATACTCCGCCGTGGCGCGTCCCGGGCGGATACCCGGCACATAGGAACCGTCGCGCTTCAGGTTGTCGGAAATCTGCATCGCATTGAACTGGGTGGCCACCCAGAAAAAGGCAAAAAACATGATCAGCAGCGCGTAAACCACGAGGTGGATCGGACTGGTCATGTCGACCAACTGCCCGCCCAGCCACTTCAGCCACGAGAGCCACGCGATTTCCGCAGGAATCCGGCTCAGCACCGCTGCGGGAAACTGGATCAACGGGCCCGCAAAGATGATCGGCATGACGCCTGTGTAGTTCACGCGCAACGGCATGTAGGTCTGCTGCATCCCATAAGAGTTGCCGCCTCCTGCCGCACGACGCGTGGAATGGATCGGCACTTTACGAATGCCTTGCGTGAGCATCACGGTCCCCATGGCGATGGCGAACCCAAAGAGCAACAGCAGCAGGAGTTCAACAGGGCTCTTGGTAGCCGACAGGCCGCCCAGACCGAAATACCGCGTCCACGCCTCGATAATGGCGACCGGCAAGCGCGACGTGATGTTGATCATGATAATCAGCGACGTGCCGTTGCCGATGCCGCCCTGGGTGATCTGATCCGCCAGCCACATGACGAGCAGCGAAGCCGACGTCATGCAGATCGTGGTCATGATGTTGAACCCCAAGCCCGGGTGCGTCACAATCTGCACGTTGCCCAACCCGAACGAAGCCGGGTTCTGCAGGGCAGTTGCCAAAGCAAATGCCTGAAACACGCAGATGCCGATCATGAGGTAACGCGTATAGTACGCCAGTTTCAGTCTGCCCGACTCGCCTTCGCGGGCGAGCCGTTCAAGCTGCGGGATAACCGCCGTCAACAGCTGGATGATAATCGAAGCGCTGATGTACGGCCAGATGCTCAGAAAACCGACCGCGCACTGGTTGAGCGCGCCGCCGCTGAACACATTGAACCAATCCATGAGGCCGCCACCCAGACCGCCCGCACTCTCGCGAATGCGGGCAAGCTCCGCCTGTAGCGTCTGCCAATCAACACCGGGTGTCGGAATCATGGAGATCAGCCGGCTGGCGAAAACCAGGCCGACCGTCAACAGGATGCGTTTCCGGAGTTCGGGAATTTTAAAGGTGTTTGCAAAAGTTGCAAGCATGGGCATGATGACGAACCTCACACGATTTCAACGCGACCGCCTGCGGCCTCGATCTTGGCCTTGGCTGTCGCGCTGACGCCGTTGACTTTGACGGTCAGTTTCTTGGTCAGCTCGCCGCTGCCGAGAATCTTCACACCGTCATACTTGTTGGCGAAGAGACCACAGGAGTGAAGCAGGTCGAGTGTGACTTCCGTGCCGTTCTCAAAACACTCTAAAGAACACACATTGACCCCGAAATATTCGACCCGTGTGGGATTCGTGAAACCGCGTTTCGGCAAGCGGCGGATAAGCGGCATCTGTCCACCTTCGAAGCCGAGCTTGCCTTTGTGACCCTTGCGGGCGTTTTGACCTTTGTGACCGCGGGTCGATGTTTTACCATGACCCGAGGCGCGGCCACGGCCCACGCGTTTGCGGGGTTTGCGCGCGCCTTCGACATTCTTAAGTGAAGATAAATCCATAGTTAACCCCTATCGGAGAAAAAGATTTCGTAAACCCGGCGCGTGACTACGCACGCGCGGCCGCGATCTCCTCCACCGTACGCAACTTGTTCAGCGCGTCGACGGTGGCCTTGACCACATTCAGACGGTTTTTGCTGCCCAACGATTTGCCGATGGCGTCGCGGACACCCGCCGCCTCGAGCACCGGGCGCATGCCGCCGCCGACGATCAAACCGGTGCCGTCGGGAGCGGGCTTCAACAGCACCCGCCCGCCATCACAGATACCGATCACTTCGTGCGGAATGGTCTTGCCCACGAGCTTGACGCGCATCATTTCCTTCTTGGCCGCGTCACCGCCCTTACGGATGGCGTCGCTGACCTCGTTAGCCTTGCCGAAGCCGAAGCCCACGCGGCCATTGCGGTCACCCACAACCACCACGGCACTGAAGCTGAAACGGCGTCCACCTTTCACAACCTTGGCGCACCGATTGACGAACACGACACGCTCGTCGAACTCGCTCTGCGCCTCTTTACGGGAAAATTTTGCTTCTGCGCTCACTTCGCCTCCTCCGCCACGTCGGCGTCACGGTCAGAAATCCTCAGGCCTGCGGACGTTGCGGCATCAACGATCTGCTTCACGCGCCCGTGGAACTTTAAGCCACCGCGGTCAACGACCACGATCGAAATGCCTTTTTCTTTCGCCACGTTGGCGGCCTGTTCGCCGACCAACTTAGCGGTTTCCAGATTACAGTGCCTCGCCTCTTTCAGGGTCGAGGTCGAAGCCAGCGTACGCATGGCGGCATCATCAATGAACTGCACATACATGTGCTTGTTCGAGACACAGATGGCCATACGCGGCCGCTCAGCCGTGCCCTTGACGCGTTGACGCAGGCGCATGTGGCGGCGTGTGCGATGTTCTTTGCGGTTAAAAATCATGTTTCATCAACTCCGTTCAGGCGTTACGCGACTGTCTTGCCCTGCTTGCGGCGAACTTGTTCGCCCACGTACTTGATCCCCTTGCCCTTGTAGGGTTCAACCGGATAATAGCTGCGGATGCGGGCCGCCGCCTGACCAACGAGTTCCTTGTCGATGCCCTCGACTGTCACGTTCACGCCGGCCGGATCTACCGTGACCTTAATCCCTTCAGGAATCAGGTAGTCCTTGGGCGAAGCGAACCCCAGCGAGAGGCTCAGCTTTTTTCCCTGCAGCACGGCCTTAAAGCCCGTGCCCTCGATGTTCAGCGCCTTCTTATAGCCGGTCGTCACACCCTCGATCATGTTCTTGATCAGCGTGCGACTCAGCCCGTGGCAGCTCTTTTGCATATGCGTATCATCTGCGCGGGCGACGCACGCCTGATCCTTCTCGACCGTCACGGTGATTCCGCTCTGGAAGGTCCAGCTCAGTTCGCCCAATTTACCCTTGACAGACACCTGATTACCGTTTGCGGTAACGGTGACACCGGAGGGAATCGCGACCGGTTGTTTACCAATTCTCGACATCGTTGAAACCCTCTTACCAGATTGTGCAAAGCAGTTCACCGCCGAGCTTACGCTGGCGTGCTTCCTTGCCGCTGACCACTCCCCCCGAGGTGCTCAGAACCGCGGTGCCCATACCGCTCAGCACGTTGGGAATATCCTGCACGCCACAGAACTTGCGAAGCCCCGGCTTGCTCTCGCGGCGCATGCCGCAGATCGCCGGTTCGGCAGCGTCGTTATACTTCAGTTCGATGCTCAACACGCGGGGAACGGTGGTGGTCATCGTGAAGTCCGTGATGTAGCCCTCGGCCTTCATCACGCGTGCGATCTCACCCTTGATGCGGGAGCCCGGAAGCTCAATCGCAGGTAGACCGGCCTTCAACCCATTGCGGATACGCAACAGCATGTCAGAAATCGGATCCGACGTCATTGTAATCTCCTCACCAGCTTGCCTTGGTCACACCCGGGATCATTGCGGACACAGCCAACTCGCGGAAACAGATACGGCAGAGTTGGAACTTGCGGATATACGCACGCGGACGCCCGCAACGGGAGCATCGGTAGTACTTGCGCGAAGAAAACTTCGGCGTACGCTTGGCTTTTTCCATCAAACAGGTTTTGGCCATTTTTGAAAATCTCCTTATTTGCCGGCGAACGGCATGCCCAGAATCGTGAGCAACTCGCGTGCCTGCTTGTTGTCCTGTGCCGACGTAACAAACGTAATGTCCATGCCGACATCCGTGGCAGGGTTGCCGGAGTCGACCATCTCAGGGAAGACCGTGTGCTCTTTCAAGCCCAGCGTGTAGTTGCCCCGTCCGTCAAAACCGCGGCTAGGAACGCCGCGGAAGTCGCGGATACGCGGCAGCGCGCTGTTCACCAGACGATCATAGAATTCGAACATCCGCTCGCCACGCAAGGTCACCTTCGCGCCGATCACCATGCATTCGCGCAGTTTGAAGTTCGA
>CAZXVN010000332.1:0-9359 GCA_964643945.1 uncultured Lentisphaeraceae bacterium
TTTCCCTCCCCGACGCTCTTCCGATCTGGCGCCGATGTTCGACCTTTATGCCTACACACTTGAGCCTGGCCAATCAGCGGAATTGACCGTGAATTGCCCTGAGCCGGTTCGGATCAGCGTGATTGCGCCCAATGGCGTGACCAACGAAGTTGCAACAATTCCGGCAGGTGAAGCCCGTTATACCGCGCGCTTTGGCGCGACCGGAACGAACGGCACCTATCAGGTGCGGGTCGCCAGTACCTCGGGCAAGGTGTCAACGGGCTGCTTCTTTGTGCGCCCGCCCTGGTCTTGGTATCTTAAGCAGGCCCGTACGGAGGCCCTGCGGCTGACGCCCCGGGCCGATCTGTCGAATGATTGCTGCGAAACCTGGTACCACTTGCTCGGATTCTATCTGGTGCAGAAATATTTTCCAGATCCCGAGCTTGATTCCAAGGGTGACCAGATCCTCGACAAGATCATGAAACGTCTATTCCGGGAGAAGGATGGAAAGATGTACAGCGTCATTTACCCGGAGCGTGTCCAGAACTGTACGGCCATGATCAGTATCCTGGTTGACCGCTATGAGTGCACGGGTGACGTGGCTTCTCTCGAAACGGCCGTGAAGTTGGCGGAGTATTTGATGTCACGCCAACACGCCAAAGGCTATTACGGCGGAGGTGGGATGCATCCTTATACGGCGGTGCTGTATCCGGCGAAGTCGCTCATGGAACTTATGGACGTGGAACGGACGTTGGGTCGGACGAACGCGACATGGAAGGCCCGCTATGACCGGCATTACGACTCCGTGCGGCTGGCTATGGATGACCTCGCCACGTGGGGGCGTAATATGAAAACCGAGGGTGGGGCGACCTATGAGGATGGCGCCGTGACTTGCGCGTCCCTGCAACTGGCGGCATTCGCCTTGATGCAGGATGATCCTGCGACTCGCAAGAAATATATGGAACCTGCGCGGCAGTACCTGGAAGACCACAAGTGCCTGACGCGGCTGAACGACACCGATGGGCGCTCCCGGAGCACCACGCTCCGGTTCTGGGAGGCGTGGGGCGAGGTCCGCATGTCGCCCGGGCAGATGATGCTCTCGCCGCATGGCTGGTCGGCATGGCGGATGTATGCGATGCACTACCTTTACCTTTTGACGGGTGAAGAGTTCTATCTCCGCGAAAACATGAATGCACTGGGATCAGGGATGCAACTGCTCCACTGGCCGTCTGGACGCCTGCACAATTCCTTTGTGACGGATCCGCATCTGCTGATTGCCGAACTCAAGCCGGATCCCGTGAAACCCGCAGGTGTCCCGGAACCGACCTATTTGGGCGAGCATTATCTCGACACCATGGGCGACTGGTATGGACGGAACACGAAAGGGACGAATTATCTCGATCGTGTTGAATGGGGCTGGTCGGGTGACGGCACACCCTATGAAATCATAAAGGCGATGGAGGAGATCGCCCTCACGTCGGCCTATGTGGTCGAGCGCGCCGATGGGAGTCTTGTAGGCTACAACTGCCGCGTTACCAGGAAGCTGGCAAGGGTGGGATTGTTCCAGTGGGTGGCGAGTCTCGCAGGCTACAAATGCCGCGTGACCAAGAACGATGATACGGTGGAGGTGACTCCCTCCGAACCGGTGGTCAAGCGAGTACATCTGAATTTGAAGAAGCCTGCCAATGTCCGGGTTGTCTTTTTGTCAGTTCCGCCAGTGGAGCGGAGGGTTTCCGGCATGGAATGGATTAAATTGTGAAAACAAGTCTTCAGGGACTCATTACGGGGTGTGTGCTTCTGACGGCAGGGCTGGTGTCCGGTGTGGATCTTTATCGGGGTGTTGTGCGTGAGGTTCAGCGATGATCTGCAAATGTACGGTATAGAGGAGAGGCAATGAGTGAGATGCAGGAGGATTGGAATCAATGAGAATAACAGTTACGGCGATATGTTTGATGTTGGCATGGACTGGAGTAGTTCATGCGGGATGGTGGCAGTGGGCATCGGACATTGTGCCGACGGACTTGAGGTGCGAATATCTGACGGATCCGATTGGCATCGATGTGATGAAGCCGAGGCTGAGTTGGAAAATTGATGCGAGAAGTCAGAATTCAGAATCCAGTAGTCAGAATACGCGAGGAATGAAGCAGGGGACCTATCAGATACTCGTGGCGAGTTCGGAAGATTTGTTGAAGAAGGACAAGGGCGATCTCTGGGACAGCGGGAAGGTGGAGAGTGACCAGAGCGTGCTGGTTGAGTATAAAGGCAAGATGCTTGAGTCACGGATGCGGTGCTGGTGGAAGGTGAGGGTGTGGGTTGCGAAACTTGAAACTGGAAACTGGAAATCTGAAAAGGTGGAATGCAGCGCTTGGAGCAGGCCAGGCATGTGGACGATGGGATTGCTGGAGCCTGCAAGCTGGGCGGCTAAGTGGATTGGTCCAGGTACAAATTCTTCAAGAACGGATGCATGTTATCTGCGCAGAGAGTTTGTGCTTAACAGACCAATCAAGAGTGCTGCTGTATCGATTTGCGGCTTGGGTTTTTTTGACTGCTCAATCAACGGTCAGCCTGTTGGAGACCATGTCATGGATCCTGCGTTTACAAGTTATCCAAAACGCGCAATGTATGTGACGTTTGATGTTACGAGGCATTTGCGCGGGGGTTCCAATGCTGTGGCGGTGGTGCTTGGCCCGGGACGTTATGTCCAGCATTTTCCTGGCCGCTCCTGTCTTCTACTACAGCTTGATGTCGTTTTTGAAGATGGTTCGACACAGCAAATTGTCACCGATGAAAACTGGAAGGTAAATGCAAACGGTCCGGTTGGCTATAGTAATGAATATAACGGCGAGGAATACGATGCCCGTAAAGAGTTCGGAAGCTGGAACAGCCCGGGTTTCGATGATTCCCGGTGGATGGCTGCGGTCTCATGTCCGGCTCCATGTGCCAGCTTACAGGCCCAGATGCTCGAACCCATGCGAGTGACGCAGGTGATAAAGCCAATAGCCCTCAGCAGTCCGTCACCGGGCGTATATATCGTGGATATGGGGCAGAGTTTCTATGGCATGACGCGCTTGAAAGTATCCGGTCCGGCCGGAACAGTGGTACGCATGGTTGGATCCTACAGTCTGCGGCCGGATGGCACGCTCAAGACTGAAGACAACCGTGGTGCACGATGCACGGACGTGTACACGTTGAAAGGCAGCGGTACTGAATCATGGAGTCCGCGCTTTAAGGGGCAGGGGTTCCGTCGTGTCCAGGTAACCGGTTTCCCGGGCACGCCGACCCTGGATAATTTTGAAGGGCTGGTGGTTCATTCCGATGTTCAGCCAGCAGGTGAATTTGCCTGTTCCAGTGAACTGATCAACAGGATACATCAGAATATCCGCTGGGGGCAGAGAATGTATAAACGCAGTGTCCCGCTGGATCCGGATCGCGACGAGCGGCAAGGCTGGCTGGGTGATCCAGCGAAGGATGCAGAGAGCGATGCGTACAATTTCAATGTTGCGCCTTTTTATGCCAAATGGCTGGCCGATATCAGGATGGACCAGTCTGCTGAGGGGCAGCTGTCGTCAATATCTCCGGTATCCTGGCCGAGTTACGAAGGCGACCTGGTCTGGCCCAGTGTTTTCACGATTGTGCCGGACTGGCTCCATGATTTCTACGGAGATCGCAGAGTGCTTGAAGAGAATTATGCCGGCATGAAACGCTGGCTGGATTATCAATGCCGGGCCAATCAGAAACCCGATTTTACGGTTGACCGCAATGCCTATGGCGATTGGTGTGATGTCAGCACCATCGGTGTCAACGGATGGGGAGATAAAACCAAAGGGAGCACGTCCAAGCCTCTCATTGCGACCGCCTATCATTATAATAATATCCGCATCATGGCGCGTGCAGCCAGGCTGTTGGGAAAACCGGAGGACTGTGAGCATTATGAATCACTGTCCCGCAAGGTTGGTGAAGCTTTTAATCGCCGCTTCTTAAATCCGGCAAACGCCTCCTATGAAAGCGGGACGCAGTGCGCCTATGTTCTGGCATTGATGTTTGACCTTGTTCCGCCAGAGCACAGGGTCCGGGTCATTCAAAAACTGGCCGATGACATTCTTGTGAAAAACAAAGGCCATCTTTCGGTTGGCCTGATCGGCATGCAATGGCTCATGCAGGCACTGGATAAGATCGGCAGGAATGACCTGGCATACACCATTGTTACGCAGACTGACCGGCCGAGCTGGGGCTACATGATTTCAAAAGGCGCTACCTCGATATGGGAACGGTGGGATACTGACACGCTTGGTTCGGGGATGAACAGCGAGGCCCTGTTGATTCTTTCAGGTAACCTTGATGCCTGGTTCTATCAGGCGCTGGCGGGAATTAATTATGACAGGGACAAGCCGGGATTCAAGCACATCATCATCAGACCGCAGCCTGTCGGTGATCTCAAGTGGGTGAATGCGCATTATGAATCGCCGTACGGACGGATCATCAGCAACTGGAAACTTGAAGAAGGAAACGCGAAAATTGGGACTGGGAAATTAACAATGGAAGTCACTATTCCTGCCAATACGACCGCAACGGTGTATGTGCCTGCAAAGGATGCGGCGGCTGTCGCTGAATCGGGTAAGCCCGTAGCAAAAGCCAGGGGCGTTAGGTTTCTGCGGGTGGAAAATGGTGCCGCGGTGTATGAAGTGGGGTCAGGGTTCTATGAGTTTGAGTCGGTTCGGAAGTAGTTTTCGCATGCCGAAGTGGGCCATAAACCGTGAAAATTGAAAACTCGTAACCAGAAGGTTGGTATCAATGCGTGTAATACGTGGTGCACTCAAAGGTGCGACAATAATAAGATTAATAACGGCTGCAGTTGCCTGTCTTGTTATTTGTGAAGTGTACGCGGCGCTGGATGGATGCGGGCATAAGGCTGCTGAAAGGCGTTGGTGAAGCATGAACATGAAGATAGGCGTCTCGATGATGGCTGGATGTTTGGGTTTTAGCTCCATGGCAGGGCTGGCGGCGGAATCTCCATGGGCGGGTTACCGCTTTGCGCCGGATGCGTTGAAGGAAATCGATCTGGCGTCGGATACGGGCTGGACATTGAGCATTGACGGGGGGACGCCGCGACCCATCATGGTGACGGCGGGCGGATGGAACTCAGATCAACAGACACCTCAAATCGCGTCGGCGGACGTTAAGGATCATGTTCTTTACGAACGTGAAATTTCAATTCCTGCCGAGGCGAAAGACAATGTTGTGAAAATTATTTTCGGCGGTTGCAACTACGGCGCGGAGGTGTTTCTGGATGACAGGAAGATTGCCGGGCATGATGCGCCGATGACCCCGTTCGAGGCGGATCTGACCGGCGTTACTGAGCCTGGGAAGACGTACCGTCTGAAGGTGAAGGCCTACAGTCGATCTCATTTCGGCAGGCCACCTGTGGTGACTGCCGGATTTGATTTCAATAAGGGGATGGACACGGTCAAAGAGTATGATGGTCACACCAAGTACGCGTATGGCCTGACAGGCCACGTGCGCCTAGCAATCTATCCTGCCGTGCATATCTCGGATATATTTGTGCATCCATCGGTGAGCAACAATACCCTGGAGATCCAGGCATGGATATCCAACAGCACCGTCCTGGAGAAACGGGTAGAGCTTGCAGGAAAACTTGTGCCCTGGCAAAACGGCCGGTGGCGGTATCCATCCATTCCCGGTGTCGTTGTCACCATTCCCGCGCATGAAACGAAAAAGGTAACGCTTGGCCCGGTCAAGTGGGGGCTTGGCCCCGGAAGTTACTGGTGGCCGAATATTCCTTTTCGGGAAGACTATGTGGCGACCCTGCATTGGCTGAAACTGGAAATACGCGAACGCCGTATCCTGAAAGACCGTGTGTGGCACAAAATGGTACAGCGATTCGGATTTGTTGAATATGCGGAAGGGCCGTATTATTACATTGTTAACGGTATACGATTCACAAGCTTCAGCGACAGCAACAGCTACGGCCAGGTGGGAGAATACGACTGCTGGACCGATACCCCGTGCTTTCAGCCCCCGCACGACAGCGTAAAGGGCTGTCCGGAGACGTGGAAGCGTTATCAGAGGATCGGGTTCAATACCATGCGGCTTTCCACCAGTGTGCCGACATCGTACATGCTGAAGACTGCGGACGAGGCTGGTTACATGTTGGTACCTGAAGGCGGATCATGGGGCAACGGTACCTGCAAGTTCCATAAGGAGAATTTCTCAATCCAGTTGCAGGGAATGATCAAAGCCTGCCGCAACCATCCCTGTGTGGCCCGCTATTCGCTGGCTAACGAATCATTGCCTGGTGACTTTGCCAGCCCGAACAATATCTGGCGCTGGTTGATCGATGCGGCGCTGGAGGTGGATCCGACACGGCCCTGCGTGTTCGAGGTAAACAACCAGCAGACCGGTGCAGTGCCCGGCATGAAGAATGGGCACGCCCACCAGATGGAGCACTACAGGCCGATAGTCAAAAGCGGTGATCACATCCGCGGCATGGGTGAATGTGCTTGGAGCACCGACGGCATGAACGACTTTGCCATGCAGGCGGTGAAAATGCGCATGAACGATTGGGCGCATTTCGCTCCCTGGAGCTGGCTCAACTACTGGCCGAATTTTTTGGAGGGTATGAACACCGACCGCCATCCGTGGAAAACCAACAATTACGGAGATCGCAAGGATGGCGTGGATGGTTGGGGTTCGCCGATTGTTCAAGCGGTCCAGTGGGTACTGCATCCGTACCTGCTTATCGATTTTGGTTTGTTGGAAACCAATCCGGTTATAAAGGAGAATTCCAAGTCTGGCAGGGTGGGCTGGCCGTACCGTGCACCGATCTATTCCGCAGGAGCGAAGATTGAACGGCAGATCGAAGTATTTAATAACGCGCTGACAGGGAATAAATTGGAACTGAACTGGACAGCGCATTGGGATAGCCCGGCTGGACCCGTTGTTGAACAAGGTTCGGTTGGACCGGTCATCATAGAGCCGGGATTTCACTCGACGCAGATCGTTACATTCAAGGCGCCTGAACCAGACCGGGAGGATAGGACTCTCTATTTGGTGTTGGAGTCGATGAAAGAAGGGAAGGTGGTTTGTCGCGACGAGCACGTTCGATTTACCGTGACCACAAAAATGAAACAAAACGTCTAGGTGTTCCAATGAGAAAAAAACAATTTCTTACAACCAACCTGCTTCCGCTTATTATCGGGGTCGCTATTACAGCCGACTTGGTGATGGCCGAGGGGCAGAAGGTGCCGGATGCGGTCAGCCGTATGATCGAGAAGACGAAGTCCTTCGGGCTGGGCCGTTATCCGATCAGCTTCTGGAGCTACACCAACCTCAAAGAGCATGGGACGCACATGACCGAGGCTGAGGTCGAGTCATGGGCAGACGCCGGTTTCACCGTGCCGCAGAGCCCTAGCTTCGACCCGAAAGACCCCGCGCAGAAGGCACACATGCTACGCCTTCTGGACTGGGCGCAGGCGCGCCGCATGAAGCTCATTCTGAGTGACCCGCGCGGCTATGCCCGGAAGGGTTCGGGCGACGGCAAGCAGGCTCCGCCGGACTATGCCGAGGGGTTTCGCGCGGCGGTGAAAGATTTCGGCAGCCACCCGGGGCTCTTCGGCTTTCACGTTGGCGATGAGCCGGATGCGGACATGAAGGAGAGTTTCTTCGCCTGCTACCGGATCCAGAAGGAAATATCGCCGAAGCTCCACCCGTTTGCCAATCTTTTGCCTTACTGGCCTGGTGCGGAGGGACGGGTGGGTACCGATACCTGGCCCCATTACCTTGATGAGTTTGTAACCAAAAGCTCCGCCGACCTTATCGGCTACGACCACTACCACCAGATGCGAACAGGCGAGGGTGGCTGGAATGGTTACTATGAGAACTTGCGCCTCTACCGGGAGGCGGCGCTGCGCAATGGCGTGCCTTTCTGGAACACGATCCTGTCGGTCGGCCACTTCCGGTACCGTTGCCCCAACCTAGATGAAGTACGCTGGCAGTTCAATACAACTGTAGCCTGCGGCACCCATGGGGTTGTGTGGTTCTTCTACTACATGCGCGAGCCGCACGCAAACTACCGTCTGTCGCCGGTGGACGAGAATTGGGAACCGACCGCGGTCTACTACGACATTCGCCGCGTGCAGAAGAACTTCCACCGTCGCTACGGCGATCTCTTTACCCGCCTGGCCTGTACCCGCGTGATGTTTTTTCCCAAGGCCTACGGCGGCGGCCAGGTCTTTCAGCCGGACGGAGTCGTGTCGGCCATCCAGCCCGATAAGGAGGGCCACCCGGTGTTGATGAGTGAGTTCATCGACCGGGATGGCCGGCGCTACGCGATGGTCGTCAATAACAGCATGACCGAGAGTGTGAACGTCGGCATCACATTCCCGAGTGCCGACGTGAAGGTCTTTTCCTGGAACTGGAATGGTGCCGAGTATGAGGGACCCGCCTACTGTGCCGAGGGTAGCTCGCGCAGCCCGGAGAGCCTGACCATCCGCCACTGGCTCGCGCCCGGCCAGGAAGCCGTTTACCGGGTGCAGTCGGCTGCAGCAGCGAAGGAACCAATCTTGCCCTGATAAAGAAGAGAGAATCCATGACACCCAACAAGATCCCGCACGCAATGAAAATTATTACATATCAGGCGATGAATGAATTTGTGCCGCGTGGCAAGAAGATCAGCGCCTTCCCGACGCAGGAACGCAACGGCAAGACGGTTTTCCGCTACTCCGAAAAAGGCATGGCCTGGTGCAATGGCAACACGCTGGGCATCCAGCACATCTACCCGGCCGGGGCGATCGGTCTGGACAGCGAATGGCTAGCCCTCAAGACCGCAATCAAAGAAACCATTACTCTGGTTCCGGCGACCATGTATCCCCCTACGGAGAAACGTGCGCGTTCATGGGGACGAGCGACCTGCTTCGTTAATGCCGTGATAGGCATGGCGGCCTTCGCCTGCGGCGGAGCCGGGGCTGCCGAGGCAGCATCCAAAGCCATCGACTCCGCCGCACCATGGGAATTGACCCTCAGCGGCGACGACTGGAAAATCGCCTCGTTCGAGCCGGGAAAAGGCGTTGAACAGCGGGCCTTCGCCGAGGGGTTTCCCTCGGCCGCCGCCGAAACCGTCGCCGCCGCCGTGCCGGGCGACGTGCATTGGGACTTGGAGCGCGCCGGCAAAATCCCCCCTGTCTTCTACGGACAGAACAGCAGGCAGATCGGCTGGGTCGCCGGCCGCGAGTGGTGGTACCGCAAAACGTTCGCCGCGCCCGCGTCGTGGCAGGGTAAAACCGTCAGGCTCCGCTTCGAGGGCGTCGATTACCTGGCCGACGTGTGGCTGAACGGAAAATCGCTGGGCCGGCACGAGGGCCAGT
>CAZXVN010000333.1:0-4309 GCA_964643945.1 uncultured Lentisphaeraceae bacterium
GGTAGCCCGCGAAAAACGAGAACACCGTCAGAAAACGGGGCTTTGCCTCAACAATCCGGTTAAATGAGCCGAATAACTCAAAGAGCAGGTAAATGCCTAAGAAGCCAATCAGGCAGTAGGTGAGAGGAATGAGGAATTCGCGCAGCACGTATCGGGTGAGGATTCGCATAAGAAAAAGAGTATACGGCACGCCGAGCCGTTCCGACAATCCTCATTTCGCAGAATCCCCCGCAATCCGCCCGCAAACCGCCCGCACTTGATTTGACAGGGGCATTATGAGAAACTTGAAAGCACATTGAACAGAAAGGTTGTGCATGCTGTACTATGGACGCGGCGCGGTGAATGATGTGATTGACCGCGTGCAAATGAAGCAGGGGCTTTTCGAGGCGCTGGATCAACTCGGGCCGCGCAAAAAGGTGTTGGCGATACCCCCCGACTTCACCCGGTTTCACTCTCGGGCCGGCCTCCTGACGCAGGATGTCTGGGAGTATTATGGTGATCGGCTGGCGGCGGTGTTGCCTGCGTTGGGCACGCATTCGCCTATGACACCGGGTCAGCTCCGCGCGATGTTTGGCGCGATGCCGCTGTCGCTGTTCAAGTCCCATGACTGGCGCAACGATGTGGTGACGCTGGGCACGGTGCCGCCCGCCTATATGCGCGAGGTTACGGAGGGCAAACTGGATTTTGATTGGCCGGTGCAGGTAAACAAGCTGCTCGTCGAGGGCGGGTTCGACCTCATCCTCTCGATCGGCCAGGTGGTGCCGCACGAGGTGATCGGCATGGCCAACTACAATAAGAATGTGTTCGTGGGCACGGGCGGTGCGGTGGCGATCAACCGCAGCCACTTCGTGGGCGCGGTGTATGGCATGGAGCGCATCATGGGACGCGCGGACACGCCGGTGCGGAAGCTCTTTAATTATGGCACCGACCATTTCGGGCACCTGCTGCCTGAGACGGTGTACGTGCAGACCGTGGTGGGCCGTGCGGCGCAGGGCGAAGGAATGGTGTTGCGCGGACTCTACGTGGGCTCGGACATCGAGGTCTTCCATCGCGCGGCGGCGTTGTCGCTCGAGGTGAATTTCGAGAGGGTGCCGAAACCCTTCAAGAAGTGTGTGGTCTATCTGGACCCTGAGGAATTCAAGAGCACATGGCTGGGCAACAAGGCGGTCTACCGTACGCGCATGGCCATGGCTGAGGGAGGCGAACTGCTGATCCTCGCGCCGGGCGTCAAGGAGTTTGGCGAGGACGTGCAGATTGACGCGATGATCCGTAAATACGGCTACTGGGGCACGCCGAAAACGCTGGCGGCGGTGAAGGCGAATCAGGATTTGCAGGAAAACCTCGGCGCGGCGGCACATCTGATTCACGGTTCTTCTGAGGGCCGCTTCACGATCACGTATGCGCCGGGGCATCTCACGCGTGAGGAGATTGAAGGTGCGGGCTTCAGGTACGCCGATGTGACAGCGATGATGGCGCGCTACAATCCGGCCGAGCTGAAGGACGGCATCAACGTGATGCCCGATGGCGAGGAGATCTTCTACATCAGCAATCCCGCGATCGGCCTCTGGGCCGTGCGCGGGCGTTTTCAAGCGTAACGCAGGGGCAGGCCTCTGTGCCTGCCGATGGACATAACGGACACAACGGAAGAGGAGAAGCACACAATGGCGGTTCCTTTTAAGGTGGATTTAAGCGGCCAGGTGGCGGTGGTGACGGGCGGCGGCGGCGTGCTGTGCAGCGCGATGGCCAAAGCGCTGGCCGAGTGCGGCGCAGCCGTGGCCGTGGCGGATCTTAAAATCGAGTCCGCCCGGCGGGTGGCAGATGAGATCGCGGCGGCGGGCGGCAAAGCGCTGGCCGTGGGTTGCAACGCCTTGGAGAAGGCGAGCCTTGAAGCCGCAAATGCGCACGTTGAAAAGACGCTTGGGCCGGTCTCGATCCTCATCAATGGCGCGGGGGGCAACCATCCCAAGGGCACGACGGCGATGGAGTACCTGAACCCCGACGACCTGCTTAAGGAGAACCGCGACTTCGTGACGTTCTATGATCTCGACCCCAAGGGAATCGAGTTCGTGTTCAACCTGAATGTCCTCGGCACGTTGCTGCCGACGCAGGTCTTCACCCAGAAGATGGCCCTGCGCCGCTCGGGCGTGGTGATCAACATTTCGTCGATGAATGCCTTCCGGCCGCTCACCAAGATCCCGGCGTACAGTGCGGCCAAGGCGGCGGTAAGCAACTTCACGCTGTGGATGGCTGTCCACATGGCGAAGGCGGGGATCCGCGTCAACGCGATCGCGCCGGGCTTTTTCGTGACGGATCAGAACCGCGCGTTGCTGACCCACCCGGACGGCACGCCTACGCCGCGCGCAGAGAAGATTCTGGCGCACACCCCGATGGGGCGCTTCGGCGAGGCGGACGACCTGATCGGCGCGCTGTTGTGGCTGGTCTCGGACAAAGCCGCCGGTTTCGTGACCGGCGTGATTGTGCCGGTCGATGGCGGGTTTTCCGCGTACAGCGGAGTGTAAGCGTGTAGGGGCAGCCCTCTGCGGCTGCCCACATAAAAAGGAAAAAGGCGATGGCAAAGAGAGCGACAAAGGCGGATATCGGATTGATTGGTTTGGCGGTGATGGGCGAGAACCTCATCCTGAACATGGAGAGCAAGGGCTACACCGTCGCGTGTTACAACCGCACGGTCGAAAAGGTCGACGCGTTCGTGAACGGCCGCGGTGCCGGCAAGAAACTCATCGGCTGCCACACGCTGGAAGCACTGGCCGCGAGCCTCAAAAAGCCGCGCCGCGTGATGATCATGGTCAAGGCCGGCCAGGCCGTGGACCAGACCATCGAGTTGCTCCTGCCCGTGCTGGAAAAGGGCGATATCATTATTGACGGCGGCAACAGCCACTTCCCAGACACCATCCGCCGTACGCAGATGCTGGCTGAAAAAGGTTTGCGTTTCATCGGCACCGGCGTGTCCGGCGGCGAGGAAGGCGCGCTGAAGGGGCCCGCGATCATGCCCGGCGGCAACATTCAGGCGTGGCCGCATGTGAAAGACATTTTTCAGGACATCGCGGCCAAGGTGGACGACGGCTCGCCCTGCTGCGCATGGATCGGCAGCGATGGCGCGGGGCACTTCGTGAAGATGGTGCACAACGGCATCGAGTATGGCGACATGCAGCTCATCTGCGAGGCGTACGACCTGATGGCGCGCGGCCTGGGGATGTCGGCTAAGGAGATGCAGAAGGTCTTTGCCAAGTGGAACGCGGGCGACCTCGACAGCTACCTGATCGAAATTTCGGCGGATATCCTCTCGCAGGATGACGAGGTGACAGGCAAGCCGATGGTGGATGTGATTCTCGATACGGCGGGGCAAAAGGGCACGGGCAAGTGGACCTCGCAGGCGGGGCTGGATCTGGGCGTGGCCATCCCGCAGATTGCCGAGGCGGTGTTCGCACGCTGCCTGTCGGCGATCAAGGAAGAGCGTGTCGTGGCCTCCCGGATTCTCAAAGGGCCTGCCGCCCAGACCGAGATCGACAAGAAGCGCTTCGTCAGGCAGCTTGAGCAGGCGGTTTATGCCTCGAAGATTTGCTCGTACGCCCAGGGGTACCAACTCATGCGCGCGGCTGCGGCCGAATACAAGTGGGATTTGCACTACGGCGAGATCGCCTTAGTGTGGCGTCAGGGCTGCATCATTCGCGCGCGTTTTCTCGGCAAGATCAAGGAGGCCTTCGACGTCAATCCCGCATTGGCCAACCTGCTCCTCGACCCTTACTTCAGGAAGGTGATCGCCCGGGCGCAGACTGCGTGGCGCGCCGTGCTCAAGACGGCGGTGGATCTCGGCATTCCGGTTCCGGCCATGAGCACGGCGCTCAACTATTACGATGCGTATCGCAGCGCCCGTTTGCCCGCCAACCTCTTGCAGGCGCAGCGCGACTATTTCGGCGCGCACACCTTCGAGCGTGTTGACAAGCCGCGTGGCGAAGTCTACCATCATATCTGGACTGAGAGCGGAGGCCATACCGCCGCTTCGACGTATACGGTTTAACTTAAACTTGCCTGCGGTTCGGCAGGGCGCGTTTCCCGAACGCGCCGGGGCGGCGTCCCTGCCGTGCGGGGCCTGAGAAAGTGGGGAAGGTCATGAAAAAATTGGGCAAGATTCTCGCCGGCATCGTGATCACGTTGGTCGCGCTGTTGCTGATCGTTGCGTTGACGCTGCCGCTCACCATCGGGCCGGTCGTGAAGGCTGCCGCGAAGGTTGGCGGCCCTGCGGCGTTGGGCGTTCCCGTGTCGGTGGGCGACGTCAAGCTCAGGCCGCTGC
>CAZXVN010000334.1:0-3550 GCA_964643945.1 uncultured Lentisphaeraceae bacterium
TCTGCCACGCGAAGGTGCGGTGCCCGAAAATGATCTGCATGCCCTGGGCGAATAGCGCGTTCCACAGCACGCCGACCTGCTCGCCCTGCGTGATGGAGTTGGTCGAGACAAAGCCGACCCGGATGGACGTATCCCTGATGAAATCGGAGGCTTTGAAGTACCAGGCGGACACATAGTCCAACAGGCCGTAGTTCTTCACGTCGCCCGCCACGGCCGCCATATCCTTGCGCTGCTCGTCACTCTGGAACTTCGCACCCACGAACGGCGGGTTGCCCAGGATATAGGAACATTCGGCGGGATTGAGAACGTGGCGCCAGTTCAGGCGCAGGGCGTTGCCGTTGACGATGCGGGCGGACTTCTTGAGCGGCAGGCGCACGAAGTACTGGCCGAACTTCTCGGCGAGCAGCAGGTTCATCTGGTGGTCCATCAGCCACAGCGCCGTCTCGGCGATGCGGGCGGGCCACTCCTCGATCTCGATGCCGAACATCTGGTCCACGTCCAGGCGGGCGAGCAAAGAAATGTCCGTGACGGCCTGCCCGCCGTAACCGAGCGCGTCGAGCACCTCCATTTCGAGCAGGCGCAGCTCGCGGTAGGTGATGACGAGGAAATTGCCGCAGCCGCATGCGGGGTCGAAAAATTTGAGCGTCCCCAGCTTTTGGTGGAAGGCCGGCAGCTTGCGCTTGTCGTGCCTGACGGTTTCGAACTCCGCACGCAGGTCGTCGAGAAAGAGGGCGTGCACCATTTTCATGATGTCGCGCTCCGATGTATAGTGTGCCCCGATCTGGCGGCGCTCCTCGGGCTGCATGATCGTCTGGAACAGCGAACCGAACACGGCAGGCGAAATGCGGCTCCAGTCGAAGCATGTGCAGCGCATGAGGGCGTCGCGCATCTCCGCGTTCATGTCGGCCAGCGGCAGGGTCTCGGAGAACAGGCCGCCGTTCACGTAGGGCATTCCCAGCAGACGCTCGTCGAGGTTCTTCTGGCGTTGCTCGCGCGGCGTGTCGAGCACCTGGAAGAGACGCGCGAGGTGCAGGCCGAGGTCGGAGCCGTCGGGGCGCGTCTGGTTCTCCAGATACTCGGTGAAGGCGTTGGGGTCGAAGATGCCGGTATCCTCGGCGAAGAGGCAGAAGAGGACGCGCACCAAGAAGCGCTCCAGCGCGTGGCCGGTATAGCCGCCCGCCTTCATGGCGTCGTGCAGCTTCCCCATCACCTCGGCCGCCTTGATGTTGATCGGGTCTTCGTGATCGAACGAGCGGACCTTGTAGCCGGGAATGAAGCCGAACAGGCGGATGTGGCGGTGGAGGTCTTTCACCTGGATCTCGACGCGCTGGACGTGCAGCCCGCAGAAGAGCGGCAGGTCGCGCACGTCTTCGGGCTCCAAGTCAAAGAGCGCGAGCCGGTCGAAGTCGGTGACGATCACATAGCGCGGGATCTCGTCGTGGCGGCCCTCGCGGGCGAGCGACTGCAGGTATTCGAACGCCTGCGACTCGGCGCGGTCCAGGCTCTTGCCATGGCTCTTGTGCTCGACCAGCAGCCGCCCCTTCCAGAACAGGTCGATGAAGCCGTACTGCCCGCCCAGTTTGCGTACCGGCTCCTCAAACGTCGCGACGCTGCGGCGCGGAAGGCCGAACACGTTGAAGAAGGCGTCCCAGAAGGATTTTGCCTCGGCGTCCTCGCGGGTCTCCCCGGCCCATTCCCGCGAGAACAGGACCGCCCGCTGTTTGATCTCGTTCCATCCCAACTGCATCGCGCTATCCCTTAATCGGCTTGCCTCGCCTGTCCGGACAACGACCGGCGCAGAAACAAACTGTGCAACTTATCTTGGGGGAGAGTATCAAAGGCCGGGCGCATGTTCAAGTAAGGTCGGGGAAAGATCGCAACGGGCTACTTCGCTTTCTCCACTGCCGCCCGCAGTTCCTCCACGCGTTCAGCGTGGTCATAGCGGGCTGCTGTCGCGTCTTCGGTCCATCCCCCCAGTCTTTTAGCCAGATCGTCCGACACCCCCGCCTCGCTCCAGATCGGCGTCAACGACCAGCAGATCCCGCCATCACTTTATTGTTTACGTATGCGTGAAAAACGCGCTACCGTATGAACTGATTTGGAGCGGTTTATGACGGTCGCCCAGGAACATGTGCGGAACATAAGAAACCGCTCAATAACTTGTTATGGATCAAATGAGTGAAACATAGCTCCACAATTTTTATCGCCTTCTGTTCACTCTTCTTCGCCTCTTGTCTGCCAGTCCAGCCAGTCGACAATGCTCTCTGGGACGAAATTGCCCGAGACCACGCCACAATTGTGCTTGCTAAAATGGATGTTGCGAATGGCAAGTTGAGTCACCATTTTGTGTCATTCATAAAGAACGGCAAAAATCTAAGTGTTGAGAGTGCCCAAAACGGCTTGGTGCTTCATGACCTTCCTTCAGAGGAACGAATTGCAGGCAAGCAGGCCGTGGTCCTATTTGACGATTCGGATCGCGTGACTCGTATACTCTATGTTTACGACGCCGATGGTCAAATCCCATTGAGTAAAGGCCGTGTTGAATTGAAACACATCTTGAGAGACCACAATCCATAACACGCCCACTCATACAACGGCGCACCAGCGCCGTGCATGGTGGGCGACGTTTACAAAATGAAAAAGCGCACGGACAGCTTCCATGGCTTGCTTGCGGCGATTGCCGTTTGTGGTGTCCCTCTATTTGTAAGTGCCAACCCAATACCGCCTCCGGATGCCGAAATTTTTGAGTTTTGCTTCATCGTGACAGCGGCAATTTGTTTCACCATCGAGGTCATCGTCACAATGATGATGTTCAAGCTGTTTCACGACATCGACAAGAGTCTTCCTCTCGTCGGCACACTGTACTTGCTCAACGTGGTCACCTTCACCTTAGTTCTGGTCCCGTTAATCAGGTTCTCCGGAAGCGTCATACTTGGTGAAGTTGGAGTAGTTTTAGCCGAAATGGTCGGTATTCGCACCTGTCTGGCCGCTCTTGGATCTGACACAACTTGGCGCAGATCATTGGCCTATTCCCTTGTCGCAAACATGCTCTCCATCATAATCAGCCTCAGTTTGCGTTGAATAAGGTGAGGCGGGGACCGGGGTCACTCATATCGTGACAATAGACACGACCCCTACTTCGCCTTCTCCACAGCCGCCCGCAGATCCTACACGCGTTCAGCGTGGTCATAGCGGGCCGCTGTCGCGTCCTCGGTCCATCCCCCGTTCTACAATTGGCAGCCGCCTTACGGCTTTTGTGCCAGCACGTAAAAGGTGCCGCGCCCTTGGCCCCGGCGCGTGACAAGCTTCCTGTCCGACAGGGTGCTCAAGAGCCCCTTCACTTTTGTTTCCCCCAGACCCAGCAGAGCCACGGCGTCCTTTCTGCTGAGCTGGCCGTGGTCTAACAGATAGATAAGGATTCGGGCCTCTTCAGTGCCCAACTTGCCCGAATCGGACGTAATCGGGCGTAATCGGGCGTAATCGGGCGCGGCTGTGTCTTTCCGGGCTTTTTCTGGCGTTGAAACGCCCGCAACCGCCGGCCGGTAGAATT
>CAZXVN010000335.1:0-13951 GCA_964643945.1 uncultured Lentisphaeraceae bacterium
CACCAAGGAGGACATCACCGGCTACATCACCCAGAACACGGTGATCCCTTTCCTTTTCGACGCCGCGCAGAAAGAGTGCCGGATCGCGTTTGAGAACCCCGATGGCCCGACGGTCTGGGATCTGCTCAAGAGCGACCCTGACCGCTACATCTACCCGGCCGTGCGCAAGGGCGTCGACCTGCCTCTGCCGCCTGAGATCGAGGTCGGCGTGGACACCGCCGCGCCCGGCCTGCTTGAACGCCGCAAGGAGTGGAACAAGCCCGCCGCCGAAGCCTACAGGCTGCCCACCGAGATCTGGCGCGAGACTGTGGCCCGCCGCCAGCGCTGCCAGGAACTGCGCCGCAAGCTGCGCGGGGGCGAGGTGCGGTCGGTCAGCGACCTCATCACGCTCAATCTCGACATCCGCCAGTTCGCTCTCGATGTGATCGGCAACTGCGAGGACGCCTCGTTGCTGCGTGCCTTCTGGAAGAGCATCGAGAAGATCACTGTGCTCGACCCCACCTGTGGGTCGGGCGCGTTCCTCTTCGCCGCGCTGGACGTGCTGGAGCCGCTCTACGAGGTCTGTCTGGAGCGCATGGAGAGCCTGGTGGGGGACGAAGCCGCCAAGCTGCCGCCCGGCAAAGTCCGCGCCACGGCGCACGGCGTCGCGCTGCTGCCGCACGACAAGCACGGCGACTTCAGCAAGGTGCTCGACCGCGTGGCGGCACACGCCAACCGCCGCTACTTCATCTACAAGTCGATCATTCTGCGCAACCTCTATGGCGTGGACATCATGGAAGAGGCCATCGAGATCTGCAAACTGCGGCTCTTCCTCAAGCTCGCGGCGCAGGTCAGCCCTGATCCGAAAAAGAGGAATCTCGGCATCGAGCCCTTGCCCGACATCGACTTCAACATCCGCGCCGGAAACACGCTGGTCGGGTTCGCCTCACTGGATGAGGTGCGCAAGGCGCTCGTGCCCGATGACGAACTCGGCTTGGGCATGTTCAACGACGCCTTCAAGAAGGTCGATGACAAGGGGTTTGAAGTTTCGCTGGCGTATGAGCGGTTCCGCGCCTTGCAGACCGAGGAGGGTTTGGACAGCGAGAAGTTCGCGAAACAAAAGCACGATTTGGAAGAACGCCTGAAAGAACTCAACTTCGAGTTGGACACCGCGCTTGCCAATCGCCAATACAACATCAACAACGAGACCTTGTCCGGCAACAAGAAGTTCAGGCACTGGCAGAAGTCGCATCAGCCCTTTCACTGGTATTCCGAATT
Source organism: uncultured Lentisphaeraceae bacterium (assembly GCA_964643945.1). GTDB lineage: Bacteria > Verrucomicrobiota > Kiritimatiellia > RFP12 > UBA1067 > JAHFSX01. The sequence goes on from CAZXVN010000335.1 coordinate 1,258, forward strand.
CTACGCGATCATTGTCGGTAATAAGGGCTTTGATGTCATTATCGGCAATCCGCCGTATGTGGTTTATTCTGAGGACAAAGTTGGATACCGAATTGGGCAACAGATCTACAAGGCATTCGAGTCGAAGAACCTCTATTCATATGTGGCAGAGCGTTCGACACACATTGCCTCAAAAAAGGGCTGGATTGGCCTGATTGTTCAACTTACGGTTCTCTGTGCCGAGAAAATGGATACGCTTCAAGATGTGGTGTTGGGACGGGGGCGTTTGTGGGTTTCAGCCTTTCCGCGCCGGCCCGAGGCAATCTTTGATGGCGTTGAAATGCCTGTATCCATTCTCATTTCAGCACCGTCTGATAAGGGGATGGCGACAACAAGGGTTTCCCGGTTTTACACAGAGGAACGGGCTGACTCTCTCCAGGTCATGCGCCTTCAAGAACACTCGTGGCGTGTCGAGTCCCATCGCATTGCGAAACTGGGGAATCCAATCGCCGTTGCTATCCTGACAAAGATGCTCTCCTGTTCTTCGACACTTGGAGGGATAGTTTCTAAAGTCTCAGGCGATGTTCTGTATTATCAAGAAGCTTGCCGCTATTGGGTCAAGGCATGTAAGGGCTATCCGTTCTTTATGCGAAATGGCGAAACAATGACTCCGCCACACGGAAGAATCTTATTGATGGACGGTGACAATGCCTGTTGTATAGCCGCGTGCCTCTTAAACTCGTCTCTTTTCTATTTCTACTACAGTGCTCTTTCCGACTGTGAGCACATAAACGACTCGCTTATCAGGAAACTCCCTATTCCAAATTCCCTTGGGACCGAAACATGGGCGGATCTTTGGGGTGTCGCTGAAACCAGCCTTGATAAGTATTCCTCCGCGAAAAAGATCCAGACCAAACAAGGACATCGCATTGAATATCGTGAAATGAATGCGGCATTGTCAAAGGCCATCATCGACGAGATCGACAAGGTGTTGGCGCGGCATTATGGTTTCACGGACGAGGAACTGGATTTCATCATCAACTACGACATCAAGTACCGCATGGGGCGCGATGCCGGGGAGGAGGATGCGTAGGAATGCCCGAAACCGTTTTCCAGCGGCGATCGATCCGGTTGCGCGGGTATGATTATTCGCGGCAGGGCGCGTATTTCGTGACGGTCTGCACGGAAAAGCGCAGGCGGCTCTTCGGCACGGTGGTCAACGGCCGCATGGCGTTGAACGACGCGGGGCGGATGGTTCAAACCGTTTGGGACGAATTGCCGGCCCATTATTCCGGCGTGGCGACCGACGCGTTTGTGATCATGCCCGACCATATCCATTGCGTTGTGCGTTTGTGCGGTCCGGTGGTAGGGGCAGGCCCCTGTGCCTGCCCTGCTGTTGCCGGGGACGGGCAGGCACAGGGGCCTGCTGGGGACGGGCAGGCACAGGGGCCTGCCCCTACGGCGACGACGATGTCATTGCCGGACGTGGTGCACCGGATCAAAACGTTGTCGACAAAACGGTATATCGACGGCGTTGCGCAATGCGGCTGGCCGCGTTTTCCGGGGAAATTATGGCAGCGCAACTATTACGAAATCATCGTCCGCAACGAGACCGCACTGGCGAACATCCGCGCGTACATCCGCGCCAACTCCGCGAACTGGGACGTTCTGCGGTATGGCGAGCCGCGTTTCGCGGTCGGCAACCGCGCGTTGCTGGCGTTGCCCCAGACCGCGTTTCTGGCGTCGCGGGGCGGGCCGGCACAGGGAGGGCAGGTACGGGGACCTGCCCCTACGTGGTCGACCCCGCCGGTATGCGTCATGTCGGGATTCCTGAGCCCCTTGGAGCGGGCGGTTTTCGACGCGTGTCTGGCGGACGGCACGCCCATGGTGCAGGTGCTGGCGCGCGGCTTGCCCGAGACGTTTTATCCGCGCGTCCAGCGCGCCATCGAGGCGGGACGGCTACTCGTGATCACGCCGTTTCCCGCGACCGAGACCCGCTTTAGCGCCCAACGCGCCGCATGGTGCAACCAGTATGTCCTGCAGGCGGCTGAGCGCGTGGTGATCGGGGCTCTCAATCCTGACGGCATGTTGGCGTGCCTGTTGGCGGATCTGCCGAACGACAAACCGATTTCAATTTTGGAAAGAGGCGCATAATGGAACATTCAATCAACGGCTACTGCGACGAGAGCTGCCATCTGGAACACAATCGCGACGACGTGATGGTTATCGGTGCCGTATGGTGTCCGTTCGAACGCGCAAAGGCGATCAACGGTGACCTGCGGTAACAGAAGACTACCGCAAACGGAAATTGCAGTTGGAGTACGAGACCTTCAGAAAAAGCTAGTGCCGCCCTTTCGAGCGGCACCGTTCCTCTTTCCACACATGGTGGGTGAGCAACATCAAGACAGCATAATTTGAGTTGCCGTGTACACAGGAAACAAAGGAATGAATGAATATGCCAACAATCCAAACCGTAACCCATCCGTTGTTGTCGGTGGATGAGACTTGGTGCGCAATCGGCAATGCGGCGTTGCTGGACGCGCCGCGCAAACTGGCGCTGCTGGTCTCACGGCGGTGCGACGGCGAGGCCGTGCTGGCGGCTTACGACCGCGTGTCGGCCGCGTGCGACGGCGAGGCGGTGGTTGTCAGTGGCTTCCACTCACCGGTGGAGGCGGACTGTCTGAAGATCCTGCTGCGCAGTTCCGAGAGCCGAGTGATCATGGTGTTGGCGCGACATTTGGGCGAGACCTTCCTCGTTCACGCGTCATGGCGCGAGGCGCTGGAGCAGGGGCGGATGCTGATTCTCTCCGCATTCCCTGTTCAGCAGAAACGTTCCGACCGTATCGCGTGCGAGAAACGTAACGCGCAAGTAATATCGCTTTGTGGGCAAGTGAGGGAATGCGCCGATGCTGACGTTTGAAAAAAGGGTTTGGGTGCAGACCCCGGGCATCATCGTGGCCGGTGTGGACGAAGCGGGCCGCGGCTGCCTGGCCGGCCCGGTGGTCGCCGCCGCCGTGGTGATCGCTCCCGAGTTGGCCGAATCTTTGTATGCATCGGTTTTGGCGGAACTGACCGACTCCAAACAGCTGACGGCGGCGCGTCGCGAAACGTTTTTTGCGTTCTTGACAGGCACGCCAGAAATCGTCACGGCGACAGGCTGGTGTTCCGCCAAGGAGATCGACGACATCAACATTCTGGCGGCTACGCATCGCGCCATGCGGCGTGCGGTGGAGGGGCTCACCGTCAAAGTGGAACATGCGCTGGTGGACGGACTTCCCGTGAAGGGTTTGCCGTGCCCTTCTACCGCGATCATCAAAGGTGACGCCCAAAGCCTGTTGATCGCGGCAGCGAGCGTGGTGGCGAAGGTCAGCCGCGACCACTACATGCTGAAACTGCACGCGAAGTATCCGCAGTACGGGTTTGCCTCGAATAAGGGGTATGGCGTGAACGCTCATGTGGCCGCGCTTTTCAAATACGGCTCGTGCCCGGCACACCGTCACACCTTCCGTCCTGTGCAAGACGTTGACCAAACGCTCCCTGGTTTGGCATTTCACACTTCATGAAGTGTGGAATGCGCAGAAGCACTGTCGACAAACGGGTGGAGCGCACCCCTCGACGCGATCGCGGGCTAATGATGCTCGCCCGGCGCGTGTCCCGAACACATTGCGGGGAGGCGTCTCTATCCGAGCACAGGCACTGCCTGACATGTGGCGGTGAGGAGGAGCACGCAGCGGATCGCGGTTTCGTCGAGGCCGGAAAGTCTGGATAGGGCATGGCGGTATGCCGTCATTTGCCCTTCATAGGTGTCGCGCATGCGTTGCGCGAAGGCGGCTTCGGACTCGCCGTCGCGGCGGCGGTTGGATTTGTAGTCGTAAATCTCGGCCCGGCGCTGTCCCTTTGCTTCAAAAAAAACAACGCGGTCGAAGGTGCCGGATAGCCATTGGTCATCGGTGACCAGCTCGAAGGAGCGCTCCCGCCACAGGTCGATCATGTGGGGCGGCTGCGCCAGCGCGTCGCGGAACGCGGAGACAACGGTGAGGTCAAGGTCGGTCTTTAGAATATCAGCAGGCTGTGGGGTTGTCTCGTCCAGCCACGCGATTTTGCTCAGGGCATCGTGCAACCGCGTGCCGTGCTGCGAGGCAAGGTCGTCGCGCGCGCTGAAAAGCTCACTGGCCACGCGGCCGTGATAGGCCGCAGAGGAGGGCGTCATGCGGCGGATGACACGCCGCTTCAGACGGGCGACAGGAATCGCAGGCGCGACGACCGTGTCGGAGACCTCAGTGCTGGGGGGGGTGTGCTCAAACCAGGCTGGATCGCCCTGCGACCACGGCAGCGGAACGCCGAGCGCGGTTTCGATATGATTGCTGAAATAACAGCTCTCGGTGGCACTTTCGGCCGCAGGCTTGAGAAGCATCACCAGCGCGCGTTTGGCGCGGGTCATGGCTACGTAGAATACGCAAAGCGCCTCGAAGACGCCGTCGTTCATGTTGCTCTCGCGTGCAGTGGCCAACACCGGGTCCGACTGCACGATCTGCTTGCCCGGATTAGTCAGGAGCCAGGAAGAGTCACCGGCATAGAGAACTTCCCCAGAGCGGATGGCGTCCATGCCAGTCGCTTCGATGATCGGCAGCAGGACGAAGTCAAATCCGAGTCCTTTGCTGCGATGGATCGTCAAAATCTTGACTGTGGAGGTGTCGGCGACATCGCGCGTGATGAAGGCTTCGACAAAGGTAATGAAATCGGTCAGCGTGGCGCTGGCGTCCCCGAGCAGGGTGAACTGCGTGGCCGCCCGGATCAGTTCGTCAAGGCGCGTCTGAGTAAAAAGATCCGAGCCGACGCCGGATAGCGCGTCGATGTAGAACCGCAACGCGCGCGGCAGGCCGAGGCGCGAGACATCGTCCAGCACCTGTTGCGAGAGCGCGGCCGCGCCTTCGTCGGGGGACAGCGCGCAAGCGTGCCTGAAGACGGTACGCGCCAGCGGCGTGGCGCACACATGGTGCCATGCCAAGGTGTTGCCGGGATGTTCGGCCACCTGCAGAACGTGCAGCAGGGCGGTCACGACCGGGGTGTCGCAAATGGCGCTCTCGCCTTCCCAAACGGTGGGGATGCCCACGCGCCGCAACGCATCGGCAAAGCGCTTTCCGTGTTCGTTGCTGCGCACCAGAACCGCCGCGCTGAGGCGGCGCTCCCACGGCCGGACATGCAGCAGATGCTCGCACGCCGCTTTCAGGTAAGGGTCGATGGGTTTTTCGTCCGCATCCTTGTCGGGTGAGGGCACGCGTTCAACCTGGACAAAACCGTCGCGCTGCTGAGAGGTGTGCAGCGCCCACAGGTGTTTCCACTTCTGGCCTGCTGTCTGTGCGCCGGGTGTCAAGAGCGTTTCGATCTTGTCGCCGTCGAAGACGCGGTTCACGAGGTCGGCGATCTGCGGGCAGTAGCGGTAGGTGGTGTTGAGGTCGGACATCGCATAGTGTCCGGAGTCCGCCTCCTTTTCAAAGATGGCAACGTCTCCGCCGCGCCAGCCGTAGATGGCCTGCTTCATGTCGCCCACAATAAAAAGCGAGCGCTCGTCTTCGTCGGATTGGATAACCTCGTCGACCAGGTTGCTCACAGCTGCCCACTGCGCATGGGAGGTGTCCTGAAACTCGTCCAAGGCCCAGTGGCGGAAACGGCCGTCGAAGCGGTATTCGATGTTCTGTCGAACCGATGTGGCAAGGCTCGCGATCAGACGCGGAATGTCGTCGAAAGTCAGCAGGCCGCGGTTTCGGGTGTTTTGCGCATAGATGGATTCGATCTGCGTCATCAGGCGATAGATGCCCTGTGTGGATTGGCAGCGCGCGCGCAGAACCAAGCCGTACAGGGTCTCGACGGTCTGCAGGATGAGCCGCGCCTTCTCGCCGGTGAAACAGATGCGCTTGCGGTTGTAGCTGATCTCGACAGATGCCGATTGCGGCCGATAGGCATTCAGGACGTTCTGGATGCTGGCTTTGGCAGGGAAGGTGGTGTTGAAGGTCCGCACGAAATCGCAGAACTCGTCCCACGGTTTTTCGCGGCCGGCCTGTTGCCAGTCGTCCCGCACCTCCGCAGCGAGCCGCTGCGCTAGATGTTCCGGCGTGTCGTGGATGGCAAAGGGCACGCCGCCGGGCCAGATCACTTCCGGACGGCCCCAGGCTTTTGCCTCTTGATAATCGTGGAGAATCTCGTGCCAGGTCGCGACGAACTTCGCCAACTTTTCGCCGTACGATTTGCCTTCCTTGCCAAAGGTCGCCTGACGGAAAGCCTCAAAGAAAAGCTCGGCCTCCGGTGTCGAGGCGACGCGGTTCAGCAGCACGGTCATTGCGGCGTTCTTCTCGCGCTCGGCACGGTAGGGCTCCATGATCGCCAGGGAACCTTGCAGCCCCAGTTCGAGTGGAAAGGCCTGTATCATGCGGGTCATGAAGCTGTCGATCGTGCCGATCATGCTGGCGTGTTGCGTGGCGATCAGCTTGCGCAGCAGGCTGGTGAAGACCGCACGCGAAACGGAAGCGCCGTAGCGGGCGCGGAGCGTCGCTGTCAGCGCGGTGTCCAAATCCTGAAAGAGATGTGCGGATTCGACGGCGGACTGCGCGTCGGTGGTGGCGGCGTCTGCCAGGCGCCCCGCGATGCGGTTGAAGATCTCGCCGGCGGCAGCGCGCGAGAAGGTGAGCGCCACGATGTGGCTCGGCTCCACGCCCAAGAGCATCAGGCGGATCATGCGCGTCGCGAGCGCAAAAGTTTTACCGGTGCCGGCGGAGGCTTTGATCAGGCTGTTCTTCAGAATCCGCATGACGCGCCTCCCTTCGTCCATCGCGCCTCTTGGTCGCGGATCCAGTCGAGACTGATGCTCTGCCCGGGCGTCTCCAGAAACAGCGAAGCGTAATCCCTTTTCCACGCGTCTTGCGCGGTGGGCGGCCAGTAGATGCCCGCGCTGACACGGTCGATCACCCAGCGAATGGCCGTCACGGCGTCGTCGCGGGTGGACTCGAAGTTCCACGTCTTGCACGTCGTCTCAGCTTCGGTTTCGCCCAGCACGAAAAAGCCGCATTCAACCTTGGCATTGGCTGGCAAGACCGCGCCTGCTTGAGCCATCAGCAGATACAGGGGCAGTTGCAGGTCGGCCCACACACGCGGCTTGTCGGCAAAAGTGAAAGGAGTCAGTCCGCGCTGCATGGCCGATGCGATATCGGCTTTGCCGGATCGCAGAAACCGGTCGATGCCGTCGTGCGTGCCGAGCCGGTCCCAGGTTTTGTAATCGATGATCCGCCACGTGTTGGATGCCGCATGGTAGTCTAAGCGGTCAGCGCGGCCGCAGATCGTGATCCCGTGTTCCGTCATACTCAGCGGCCGTTCCGTCGCGATGATCTGCCAGCCGTCGGCGCGCAAGCGTGCTTGACGGGTTGCGAAAAAGGCCAGTCGTTTGCAGGCAGCCGAGGCTTGCAGGTGGAGGATGGCGGTCAGCGTGCTGCCACACTGCCGATGGACCATCTTCCAGACCTCGGCCTGAAGGTGCCCCGTGATCGCCTCGGCATCCGTCTCGTCCTTGTGCTCCGAGTTCCCAAAGGTTTCCAACGCGTCGTGGCAGAGGTTGCCGAAGGCCATGGCGTCCAACTCAACCACGCGGTCGTCGCACGCCTCCATTTTTAGAAGGTGCCGCAGATAAAAGGTGAACGGGCACTCCAGATAACTCTTGAAGGCGGTGACGCTGAGCCGACTGGGCGGTGCCGCGGGAAAAGGGAGTGCCAGCCGCCAGTCATCGGGCAGCGTGCGGTGATGGCCGATGGCCGAGTGCTCGGCATCGCGGAAAAGTTTTTTTGCCCGCAGGGTGAGCGTCGTTTCGTCACACAGAAACAGCAGCTGCGAGGGCTTGCGGACATCGTTGCGGCTCGACATGCGTTCGAGGTAAACGCGCACCGCATTCGGCGGGCGTGAGGCTAGAAGCGCCTGAAGCAGGTAGGTGTCGCGTGCGGTCCGGCGTTCGTTACTGGTCAGTCCGAGACCTTGGCGCAGGCGGTCCGGGAGAAAGGCATGTCCCACTACGGCGTCGGGCACCGAGCCTTCGTTGAAGCCGGTGATCACCAGTTCACGCGCGGAACTCCACGGCAGCTCTAGCCAGCCTTCGGTCAAGAGTGCGTCCGCGTTTTCCGGTTCGAGCGAGTAACCGGCGGAGGCCAGAAGCGTCTCGAAGAGCAGTGCGTGCTGGGCTTCGTCCAAGGTGTCAGCCAGCAGGGTGGATGACAGCGTATTGAAGATGGACAGCGTGGCTTCGGCGGCTGCGGCTAATTCGCGGTCACCGGGCGCCTTCTCCTGAAGGGTGCGGCCTGCGAAAAGGATTTGGAGCATGTCGGCCAAATGATCAAGATGCGGACGTCCGCACGGATCGAGCAACGCGCGGACTTCGTCTAAAGCCTTGAGCAGGTGTTCCCACTTGCGTGCCTCTGCGCCAGAGCAGGCTTTTTCCGTTTGCGCGGCGTCTAATCGGTTCTGTTCGCAGAATTGACGCGCCGCATCGAGCGTCTGCGGAAGGTGTGCGTTCTGCAGCTCATCAAGGGAGCTGAGCATCGACGCATAGGAGAACAACGGCTTTGCGGCAAGGGGCTCCAACCAGCGCATCACGTCGGCCTCGCGCAGGAATGCGGCAAGCACGGCGAAACGCGGCTGATGGCAGAGCTGCACAAGGTGCTGGATGAGCCGTCCGAGCGAGGAGGCGGCCAGCGGGTAGGTGGCGGGGTTGTGGAGCTGGATGCCTTGTGACAGAAACGCGGACTGGAGTTCGCTGAACAGGGTGTCGTCGGCCATGCCCAGTGAGGGCAAGGCCTCGTTCTGCGGGATGGCGGCGAACGCCGCAGCCACAAGCTGCGCTTGGTCGGTACTGTTGGAGGCGAGTACGATCTGCTCGTCTGTCAGGGTTAGGCTGGGCGCGTTGTCGCCCAGCCACAGGTCGGGTTCGGGGCGCCCCCAGACATCGAACCGTGCATCTTGGGACGGATCGGCATGGATGAGCACCGTCAGCGCGGCACGCTTTCGCAGCTTTTCCAGAACGGGATACAGAGCGGGCTGGGCGTCGGCCAAGGCCGGCAGGACAATGTGCTCAACGCCTTCGGGCAGGTGCGGGTTGGCGACCGCCTGCTTGCGTGCGAGCGGGATTGGCGTGCGCCCGCGCTGCTGAAGCGCACCAAAAAAAAGCACCTCCAGCTTGGCCAGATCCTGCCAGCGCGCCACTTCGACGTCAAGGTCTTCGCCGGAAAGGAGGATCTCGATCTGCGCGGCAACGTCGCCCATCACAAGCGCATTCTCTTGGAGGATGCCCCAGAGGTCGTTCAGCTGCCGTGCGACGCCCAGAGCCCACGGGAAGCTCTTCTCGCGCGGATGGCCCTTTTCGGGGAAAAGGTTCGGGTAAGCTTTCAGATCAAGGTCGAGGAGGTGACGGCTCAAGAGTCCTGCGGTCTCTGCCGCTGTTGCAACCGGGGCGGTGGGCTCGCAAGACGGCGCGATCACTTGCGCGGGCAGGCGCACGCGCGGGGGCAGACATCCGGAGCCCGACTGCTCTGCCAACGCCAGGCGCAGCCGGCGTCCGGCCTGCCGGGTCGGCACGATCACGAGCAGGTGGGCCAGTGATTTCACGCCGCTGGGAGTCACGCGCATCTGGGCGGTCAGCCAGTCCGTGACAGCGCAGACAAGGGGCATGTGGGCATCCAAAAAAACGCGTTCCATGCGTGTTCACTCCGAGAGGGTAAGTGAGACGTAAGCAAAGTAAAGTGGATGAGGAGGGGCACATCCCTCCTCGTCCATGCACGGTTCAAGGCTAATGAAGCATGTGCTCTAGTATGCCGCATTCGGGGTGGGATGGGAATGGAAAACACGCCGGACATCCCGTCCAGAAAAAACGAACTTTTTCTGTTGCATGTCGGAGGGGGGGCTGTTACGCTTCACAAACTGGTAGTCCCATTGTGGGCTACGTGAATCATTAACACCCGTTTGCCCATGACAGCACTCAAGAACACGCTGCAATCGATGCGCTGCAATACCCGCGGGTCTGTTGTGTGGGGACTCGGCCTGCTACTGGCGGCGCCGACTGTTTTTTGGGCCGCTGAAACTCCCGCTGACCCTTCCCTGCTGACCGTTGAGCGGATCGTTGGGACGGAGGAGTTTAAAGTTCCGGATTGGGGCCTCGCGCGGTGGCTCGAAGACGGAACGGGCTACACGGTGTTGGAAAAACCGGAACTCATGACGGATGCTCACGACATCGTGCGCTACGCTCCAGAGTCTGGACAGCGCGAAGTTCTGGTGACCGCGTCGAACCTGCTGGCCCGGGGCGAAGCGAAGCCGCTGAAGATCGAAGAGTACAGGTGGTCTGACGACGGCACGAAGGTGCTTATCTTTACCAACACAAAGCGTGTCTGGCGCAAGGAGACCCGAGGGGATTACTGGGTGTTTGACTTAAAAACGCGGGAGCTGAAGAAGCTTGGCGGCCATGCGGCACCCTCGACACTGATGTTCGCCACGTTCTCGCCGGAGGGCCGGCGCGTGGCCTATGTGTGTCAGAATAACCTCTTCGTTCAGTCGCTGGATACTCTGCGAATCACACCGCTTTCCAAGGACGGGTCGGACACGGTCATCAACGGTACGTCGGACTGGGTCTACGAGGAAGAGTTCGGGTTGCGGAATGGATTCCGGTGGAGTCCGGACGGGAAGGCCATCGCGTATTGGCAGTTCGACACGACGGGTGTTCGCGAATTCCATCTGATCAACAACACCGCCGCGCTCTATCCGAAGATCACCTCCTATGCGTACCCGAAGGTCGGCGAAACCAACTCCGCCTGCCGCGTGGGGATCGTCAAAGCCAGCGGCGGGCGAACACGCTGGTTTCGTCCGAACACCGATCCGAGGAATCACTACATTCCAGAAATGGAATGGTCGAAGGATTCCCAATCTGTGGTTTTTCAGCAGCTCAATCGGTTACAGAACACGAACCGGGTGATTAGCGGCGACATCAGGAGGTGCGACACCCAGGAGCTTCTGACCGATCGGAATGATGCCTGGGTGGAGGTGTGCGGCACATGGCATTGGATCGATCAGGGGAAACGTTTCCTCTGGTTGAGCGAGCGCGACGGCTGGCAGCATATCTACGCCGTGTCGTGTACCAATCAGCAAAGCGTCTTGCTGACGCCGGGCGCGTTTGATGTTGTCAGCATCGTCGGTGTCGATGAGAAACAAGGCATCGTTTACTTCATTGCTTCGCCGGACAATCCCACGCAGCGCTACCTCTACCGCGCGCCGCTGGACGGGCGCGGCGCGTGCGAGCGGGTGTCGCCCAAGGACCAGCCGGGCACGCATGCGTATGAGCTGTCGAAAGATTCCCGCTGGGCCTTTCACACGTATTCGCGCTTGAGTCAGCCGCCGCTCATCGACCTGGTGCGTTTGCCGGAGCATCAGTCCGTCCGGGTTCTGTCCGACAACACCGCGCTCTGCGCAAAGCTGGCGAAAGTTAAGGCCTGCCCCCCCGAGTTCTTTCGTGTGGACATCGGCAGCGGCGTGCTGTGCGACGCGTGGTGCATCAAGCCGCCGGACTTCGACGCCGCCAAGCAGTACCCGCTCGTCATTCATGTGTACGGGGAACCGGCCGACACGACCGTCACGGACAGTTGGGGCGGCGACAAGTATCTGTGGCACTGCCTGCTGGCGCAGCAGGGCTATGTCGTCATGAGCATCGACACCCGCGGCACTCAGGTGCCGCGCGGGAGTGCGTGGCGCAAAAGTATCTATCGGCAGGTCGGCATACTGGCCTCGGCGGATCAGGCGGCGGCCACGCGGCAGATTCTTCGCGAGCGGCCCTATCTGGACCCTGCGCGCGTCGGAATTTGGGGCTGGAGCGGCGGCGGCTCCATGAGCCTCAACGCCATCTTCCGTTACCCCGACCTTTACCGCACAGCGATGGCCATTGCTTTTGTCAGCAACCAGCGGTTCTACGACACGGTTTATCAGGAGCGTTACATGGGGTTGCCCAGCGATAACGCGGACGGCTTTAAGAACGGATCACCCATCACCTTTGCGCATCAGTTGACAGGCAACCTGCTGATTGTCTATGGCACGGGTGATGACAATTGCCACTACCAGAACTGCGAAGTGCTCATCGACGAACTCGTCAAACAGAACAAGCAATTCTCTCTGATGTCCTATCCCAACCGGACGCACGCCATCAAGGAAGGCGACAACACCAAGCGCCACCTCTTCGAGACGCTGACGCGGTATCTGAAGGAAAACCTGCCGGCCACTCCCTAACAGCAACTCCCAACACGTAAAGGTGCATGATGTCTAACTCACCCAACCTGTCCTCAAGCCAAGCACGGCTTTCCGCCGGCAGCCCCGAAATCAACAGTGCGCTCTATTGGAGGATCCGTTTCTCGGTCTGCGATCAAGTCGTGTTGATTGAGCTTCCAACCCCGACGGGTACCGAATCGGTTTTGATCCTCCGCGACATTGAAATGGAGCGCGCGCGACAGTTTGCACGCGTGGATCGCGTGGCGTGTCCGGCGGATTTCACCCCGGCGGGCGGGCTCTCCGGCGACCGGGAAACCGCGACCGCCCAAGCTGCCGCAGAATGTCTGCGCCGCGCCAAAGTGACCCATGTCGTGGGAGACCGCACGCTGCCGTTGATCTACGCCGATTTTGTCCGGCAGGCGGGCATGATCGTCGAATG
>CAZXVN010000336.1:0-7944 GCA_964643945.1 uncultured Lentisphaeraceae bacterium
TGTTCGGCCACGAGAAGGGCTCCTTCACCGGCGCGGCGGGCATCCACAAAGGCGCGTTCGAACGCGCGGACGGCGGCACGCTGTTCCTCGATGAGATCGGCGACGCGCCGACCCCGGTGCAGGTCAAGCTCCTGCGGGCATTGGAAGAGAAAGAGATCTGCCGTGTGGGCGGCAAGGAGGTGATCAAAGTCAACGTGCGCCTCGTCTCCGCCACCAACAAAAACCTTGAGGCCATGGTCGCCGCAGGCACCTTCCGAGAAGACCTGTTCTACCGCCTCAACGTCGTGACCCTCCGTGTGCCTCCGCTGCGCAGCCGCAAAGAGGACATCCGCCCCATGGCTGACCGCTTCATCGCCCGCGCCGCCTCCGAGAACGGCAAGCATGTCGCGAACGTGCGCCCTGACTTCTACGCCGCTCTTGTCGCCTACGACTGGCCGGGCAACGTGCGCCAGCTCCGCAACATCGTAGAGTCGGCCGTGCTGCTCTCGCCCGGGGGCGTGCTGACCGCCGAATCCGTGAACTTGCCCGGCGGCGCTGCGCGGCCGGGTGCTCAGGCCGCCATCGGCACTAACATGACGCTGGAGCAGATCGAACGCGCCGTGCTCGAGGCCCGCCTGCAGCAGAACGACGGCAACCGAACCCTCACGGCCGACCAACTCGGCCTCTCGCGCCGCACCATTCAACGCAAAATCAAGGAGCATAACCTTCCCTTCTGACGAGTGGCACGGCACTTCCGTGCCGTTCTTCTCCAGCAGGATTCATCCCGCCGCTTCAAAATGGACAACATGGCACATTATTTGCTAAAAATTGAGCGGCCTTTCCTATCCTCGTCGACTTCGGACGAGGCGTGTATTAACCATCAACAACAGAGGAATCAGGATGCTGACCGTAAGTAACCTCACAAAGAACTTCGGCTCGATCCATGCGGTCAAAGGGGTCTCCTTTACCGTGGAAAAAGGCGAGGTTCTCGGTTTTCTCGGGCCGAACGGTGCGGGAAAATCCACGACCATGCGTATGATCACCGGCTTCATCCCCCCCACCGCGGGGACCGCCGTGATCTGCGGACACGACATCACCACAGACCCTGTCGCGGCTAAACGCTGCATCGGGTATCTGCCCGAGAACGCGCCCAGCTATCACACCATGACCGTCACAGATTTTCTCTTCTTCATCGGTAAAGTGCGCGGCTTCGAAGGCACCGTGCTCAAAGAGAAAGTCGAAGGCGCGATCACCAAGAGCCGTCTGGAAACAGTCCGCAACCAGACCATAGAGACCCTTTCCAAAGGCTACCGTCAGCGCACCTGTTTCGCGCAGGCCATCCTGCATGACCCTCGGGTGCTGGTCATGGATGAGCCCACAGACGGGCTTGACCCGAACCAGAAGTTCGTGGTGCGCGAGATGATCAAAGAGATGGCTGCTGATAAAGCGATCATCGTCTCCACCCACATCCTCGAAGAGGTCGACGCCGTCTGCACGCGTGTGCTGGTCATCGCCGACGGCCAGATCGTTGCCAACAGCACGCCCGCCGAGTTACGTGCACAAGACCCGCAGGGACGCCTGGATATGGTGTTCCGCAACCTGACGCTCAAGGAGGAACAGGCCCATGTCTAACATGAAGCACATCAAAACCATTTTCGGGCGTGAATTCAAGGCCTACTTCGATTCGCCCGTGGCGTACGTGTTTCTCGTCGCCTTTCTCGTGCTGATCGGCTTCCTCACCTTCGGCGTTGCCATGTATTACGAGCGCCGCCAGGCGAACCTGACGCCGTTCTTCTCATTACTCCCTTGGGTCTACTTGCTTCTGATCCCGGCGGCCACGATGGGACTGTGGGCGGAAGAGCGCCGCACCGGCACGATCGAACTGCTGCTGACCCTGCCGGTCACGCTGGTCGAGACCCTCGTGGGCAAGTTTCTGGCCGCTTGGGCCTTCATCGGCATCGCGCTGGTGCTCACCTTCCCCGTGGTGCTGACCACCGCGTGGCTGGGAGACCCCGATTTCGGGGCGATCCTGTGCGGGTACCTCGGGTCCTTCCTGCTCTCCGGCGCCTGCGTGGCCGTCGGCGTCTTCGCCTCGGCGCTCTCGCGCAGCCAGGTCATCGGCTTCGTGATCGCGCTCGCGATCTGCCTCTTCATGCTGATCATCGGGTTTGACCCCGTGATCAATGCCGTCTCAGGATGGGGCGTTCCCGCCGGCATCGTGAGCGCCGTCGCCTCGTGCAGCCTGATGCAGCACTTCGACGCCATGCGACGCGGCGTGATCGACTTCTACGACATCGGCTATTACATCGGCGTGATGGTCTTCATGCTGGCCGCCGCGCACGTTGTCACCGACAACCGCAAAGCGTCCTGACCCTGCTTGAACTAAGGAATCCCGTTATGTCTGAAAAAAAACCAAACGCCTTCTCACGTATCGGCACCGGTGCCGCAGGCCTTGCGCTTCTGCTGGTCATCATCGGAGCCGTCAACCTCATCATCGCAAATCTGCGTTTCCGTGTGGATCTGACCGCTGAAAAACTTTACACGCTCTCCTCTGGCTCGAAGAAAGTCCTTGGAAAGCTGGAGAACGATGTGGTGCTCAAGTTCTACTTCAGTTCCTCCTCAGCCGAAATGCCGATGGGGCTCAAGACCTACGCCAATCAGGTGCAGGATCTTCTTAAAGAATATGAGATCGCAGGCAAAGGCCGTGTGACGCTCGAAGCCTTCGATCCCAAACCCGACTCGGATTCGGAAGAGTGGGCCCAGCGCTACGGAATTGAGCCTCAGCAGACGTCGATGTTCGGCCAGCCCGTCTACTTCGGCCTCGTCGCAGTCTGCGGCGACAAACAGCAGGTCTTTCCGGGCTTCAACCCGCGCGCCGAGGCGACCTTGGAGTACGACATCACCCGCCTCATCACGCGCGTGGCGTGGCCGGAGAAGCCCGTCATCGGCGTGCTGAGCAGCCTCAGCGTTCTGGGCGCCCCGCAGAACCCCATGATGATGATGCAGCGCCGCCAGCAGCCTGATGAGGGCTGGGCCGCTTTCAGGGACTTGCGCAAGGACTACACCGTACGTGAAATCACCCCCGACACCGAGGAGATTGAGAGCACGATCAAGGCGCTCATCGTCATCCACCCGAAAGACCTTCCGGACAAGACGCTTTTTGCGATCGACCAGTTCGTGCTGCGCGGCGGACGCCTGATCGTCTGCGTCGACCCCTTCAGCGTGGCGGACTTCGAGGCCAACCAGCAGCAGCAAAACCCAATGATGATGCAGATGGGTGGCGGTGCCGCCGGGCCCTCTACGCTCGGAAAACTTTTCGACGCCTGGGGCGTGGGCTTCGACACCGCCAAGGTTGTCGCGGACCTGAGCTGTGCGACCAAGCTCAATTCCGGCAACGGGCGTGTTGAAGACAACCCCGCCTTCCTTTCGCTCGGCGTACCCAACATGGTGAAGGGCGACCTTCTTACCGCCCAGCTTTCGCAGGTGATGTTCCCCTTCGCAGGCGCACTCACCGATACCGACAGCAAAGAGATCGAGTTCACGCCGCTCATCACCTCGTCCGCAGACAACGCCTGCCTCGTTGACCAGATGAACGCGCAGTTCGGCATGAGCGCCATGCGTGCGCAACTCAAGCCTGACGGCAAGAAACGGGTGCTTGCGGCGCGGCTGCAAGGCGAATTCAAGACCGCCTTCCCCAACGGCGTCGGAGACGGCGCCACCAACAGCACTCCGAACCATCTGACCTCGGGCACCAGCACCGTGATGCTCTTCGGCGACACCGACTTCCTGAACGACCGCTTCTGCGTGCAGATCATGAACTCGCCCTTCGGAACGATCGCGCAGCCAATCAACGACAACCTGACCCTCTTTGCCAACACCATCGAGCAGTTCGCCGGCCGCGAGGAGCTGATTGGCGTGCGCTCACGCGGCCAGTTCAACCGCCCCTTCGTCAAGGTGGATGCGCTTGAGGTTAAAGCCATGAAGGAGTGGCAGGCCGAAGAGGCTCGCCTCGAAGCCGCGCTCCAGGAGACCCAGCAGCGCCTTGCCGAGCTCCAGAAGCAGAAGAGCGGAAACGAGCGGCTGATCCTCTCCAAAGAGCAGCAGTCTGAACTGGAGCAGTTCCGCAAAACACAAGCCGATACGCGCAGACAGCTTAAGGAGGTCCGTAAAAACCTCAACCGCGAGATCGAACAGTTGGGCCTGACCCTCAAGGTTGTCAACATCGCTTTGCTGCCGCTGCTTGTGATCGGCTTCGGCATTTATCGCGGCATCCAACGCAAGAAACGCTAACCCCATCGTCCTCTTTTGTGCGGGCGGAATTACCGGTCCGTCCTTTTAAGGAGAATCCATTATCATGACCACTCAAAAGCTCGTCACCCTCACTGCGGTCGCCGCCGTGCTGGCCGGCCTCGCCTACTACAGCAACACCAGCAGGAAAGTCAAAACGCCGACACACTCCGGCAAACCGGTGCTCACCGGTTTCGACCTCAGTGACGTGTCAAAGATCGAAGCCGGCGGCTCAGGTGCAAAGAAGCTCGTTCTCGAGGGTTCGGATACCGGCTGGATCATCAAATCCCTTTTCGGTTATCCCGCTGACATCACTAAGATCCGCGAGAACCTGCTCGCGCTCAAAGATCTTAAGATCGGTCATGTGGCCTCCGGCAAGAAGCTGGACAACGCCGCCCTGGTCGACCTACAGAATGCCGCCGGCAAATCACTAGCCGCCTTGCGCCTGGGTGAAAAACACATGCGCCAACCCTCTGGCGAAATGGAGCAGTTCGGCGGGGGCGGCTACCCCGACGGCCGTTACGTCTCCGCCGCAGGCGCGGACACCGTCTTTCTGGTAAAAGAGACGCTCGACGCCTTCGATGGCGACCCCAAGAACTGGGCCGACACCCAGATCGTCTCACTGCCTGCTGCCGACATCTCCTCCATCGAACTCGCCGCAAAAGGTCAGACCGTCAAATTGGCCAAGAAAGACGGGAACTGGACGCTTGACGGCCTGACCGAGAAAGAGGAGTTCGACACCTCCAAGGGCTACGGTGTTGAATCCGCGCTGGGGCCGCTTTCATTCACCACCGTCGCCGATCCCGCACTGACCGACGACCAACTCGGCATCACGACCGGCGCGGTCTATACGGTCACGCTGAAGACCGGCGAGCGGTACACCGCCAAGATCGGCAACACGTTCGAGGCGGGCACAGACCGCACCTGTAAGCTCAGCGGCAGTTTCAGCCCCGTCGGCACAAACGCGGCCGAAAACGCCGCGCTCGCAAAAAAGATCGAGGCCTGCAATGCCAAGGCCGGCAAATGGACCTATGTCATTCCCTCCTACAACGCGGACAACATGACCAAGTCCCGTGCCGACCTTGTGAAACCCAAAGAAGAGCCCAAGAAAGACGAGACGAAAGAGCCGACCGGAGCCGACGCGATTCGACCCTAATCGACCCGAGTCGATTCAAGTCGGCCTGTCGATTCGTGTCGCTGAAACCCGAACCCTGAACCTGGATACCGCACTATGGACCTCCAAAACACCACCAACCTGATCGCCGCACAGGCGGAAACCCTGACCAAGATCCGTCAGGAAGTGAACAAGGTAATCGTCGGTCAGGAAAAACTGATCGACCGCCTCATCATCGCGCTCATCACCGGCGGCCACATCCTGATCGAAGGCGTGCCCGGACTGGCCAAGACCTTGGCGGTCCGCACACTCGCCGACGCTCTGGGCTTGCAGTTCCAGCGCATCTCCTTTACGCCGGACCTGCTCCCCGCCGATGTTATCGGCACCATGATCTACAACCCGAAAGACGCAACCTTCACGCCGAAGAAAGGCCCGGTCTTCACCAATCTGCTGCTAGCGGACGAGATCAACCGTGCTCCGGCCAAGGTGCAGAGCGCCTTGCTTGAAGCCATGCAAGAGCATCAGGTCACCATCGGCGAGCACACCTACAAGCTGCCCGCTCCGTTCCTCGTAATGGCCACGCAGAACCCCATCGAGCAGGAGGGCACCTATCCGCTACCCGAGGCGCAGGTCGACCGCTTCATGCTCAAGTGCGTCATCACCCATCCCTCGCGCGACGACGAGCGCCGCATCATGAATCGGTTCACCCACAAGCCGACGTCCACCGTGCAGGCTGTCATCTCCGCACAGGATGTGCAGGCGCTGCGCGACACGCTGGAGCAGGTCTACTGCGACGAGAAGGTCGGCGACTACATCCTCGACATCGTCTTCGCCACGCGCACCCCGAAGGCCTTTAAACTCGACGCGCTTGCAGGCCAGATCCAAATGGGCGGTTCGCCGCGCGCCACGCTCTGCCTCAACCTCGCCGCACGCGCCAACGCGATGCTCCACGGCCGCGCCTATGCCACGCCACAGGACGTCAAAGAAATCGCCCACGACGTGCTGCGTCACCGCATCCTGCTCACTTATGAAGCCGAAGCCGAGGAGGTTACCACCGACAAAGTGATCTCCGATATTCTCAGCACACTGCCAGTTCCGTGAAAAGTTAAGAGTTAATAGCTAAGAGTTAATAGCCATACCCCTGTTCGACAAGATGAAGAAATCGGCCATATTACTGAGTCTGGCTCTAGTCGGTTGCGGCTTTGTTCCTGAAAAGGTCCAGGTCAGCGATCCTCGGCTTCGGCTCATGTGGAAAGCGGCACGATCATTCGACCGTTCGTCATGCGGGTTCTCGCCGCTACTGATGCTGAACAACACTTTCCACGGAATGATACGTACCTTACCGCACAAGAGTTTGGCTCCATTTATTCCGAGTGCGAGGAACTTCTGCGCATGTTGACCAGCAGCATCACCACCCTTAAAAGGACACGCCCTACACCCCAAACCCCGAACCCTCTTTAACTATTAACTCTTAGCTGTTAACTCTTAACTCTCTCATGATCGACACCACAGAATTGATGAAGCTGGTGGGGAAGATTAAGATCCTCACCGCGCACCTGATCGACGACCGGCTCGCGGGCGACTACCACTCGGTTTTCAAAGGTCAAGGTGTCGAGTTCGATGAGGTGCGCCCTTACGTGCCCGGCGACGACGTGCGCTCCATCGATTGGAACGTCACGGCCCGCACGGGTTTGCCACATGTGAAGCGTTTCTCGGAAGAGCGCGAACTCACGGTCCTTTTTCTGGTCGACGTTTCCGGCTCTCAGATTTTCGGGTCCGGCACGCGCTCGAAATCAGAACTCGCCGCAGAGATCACCTGTCTGCTCGCGATGACCGCTATTCGCAATCAGGACAAGATCGGACTCATTCTCTTCAGCGACCGCATCCTCAAATCGATCCCGCCACGCAAAGGCCGCACCGCAGTCATGCGCCTTGTGCGCGAGGTGCTCGCAGCAGATGAAACGCGCGAAGGCACTGACATCACTGCCGCGCTACGCTTCCTCAACAACGTGCAGAAACGCAAAGCGGTCGTTTTCCTCGTCTCAGACTTTCAGGACACCGGCTACGAGAAAGAACTGCGCGTCACCGCCCGCCACCACGATGTCATTGCCTGTCCGATCTCAGACCCGTGCGAGTCCGCCCTGCCCGACGTGGGCCTCATCGAACTGCAAGACCCCGAGTCCGGCGAGCTGCTGCTGGTGGATACCTCCTCAGCCAACGTGCGCGCGGCCTTTCAGTCGCAGGCCTCCCTCATGAGCGAACAACTCATGCGGTTTCTCAAGCGGACCGGCATCGATTCCATCGTGCTCTCCACCGACACTCCTTACATCGATGACGTGCGTGCGCTCTTCCACCGACGCGCCCATAAACACTAAGCACATGAGAACCAGAAGTCAGAAGTCAGAAGCCAGAAGCCAGAAGTCAGAAACTCTAACTTCTCTCCAGTGCCTATTGCCTATTGCCTATTGCCTATTGTCCCTCCCCGCTCTCGCCGCATTCACCGCCGACCTCTCCAGCGGCGAGGTCTCGCTCAAACTCGAAGCCACACCCGACAAAGTCTCCCC
>CAZXVN010000337.1:0-5386 GCA_964643945.1 uncultured Lentisphaeraceae bacterium
TGATCCGGAAACGGAAAAGGCCGCCCGTGATCCCGTCAGCGCTTTCGCCCAAGGCGCCCGGCTATGGCACCGTGTATGTGCAAAACGTCTACCTGACGCGGAATGACCCGGAGAGGAAGATCAAGCCCGGAATGATCAAGGCGATCCGGGTGAATGCGCTGGGCGTCCAGCCGCGTGCTGACCGCTCGCCCTGCAGCATGACCGTGCCGGTGGAGCTGCCGAAGAAAATTATCGGAACCGTGCCGGTGGGCGCCGACGGCTCGGCCTGCTTCAAAGTGCCGGCCGAGACCTCCCTGCAAATGCAGGTCCTTGACGAGAACGGCATGGCCATCCTCACGGAGCGAAGCCTGTTCTACCTGCAAAAGGGAGAGAACCGCAGTTGCGTCGGCTGCCACGAGCAGTCCGGGGCGAGCCCCATCGACAGCTACCGGACCTCGGCGCGCAACCGGAAGCCGCTGGAGCTGACGCCGCCCGCCGGCCCGCGCTACGAGGGAGGCCTCAGCTTCATGCGCACGGTCCAGCCGGTGCTGGACCGCCACTGCATCGCGTGCCACGGGCTGGAGAAGACCGAGAAGGGCGTCAACCTGATCCACGACGGGAACCTGACCTGGCCGCGCTCCCTCGTTGCGTTGATCGACCGCGGCGAGCACCGCCTGGGACTGAAACCTTTCACGGACTCGCTCGAGTTGAATATCAGCCGCCCCTTTACTTTTTACGCGCAGGGCAACCGCGTGCCCGCCATGCTGCTGAAGGGGCATGGTAAATTAAAAATGGACCGCGAGGGCTTCCAGCGCATTGTCGACTGGCTGGATCTGAACGCGCAATGCTACGGCGACCTGTTCCCGAACAAGGTCGAGCAGCGGACATTCAACGCGGCGGCCCTCGCCGCGCTGCGGGAGCATGCGAAGCAGGTTCTCGGCGAGCGCGTGGCGGGGCAGCCCGAGCGGGCTCTTGTCAATCTGGCCCAGCCGGATGAGAGCCGGATCTTGCTGGCGCCGCTCGCCACCGCAGCGGGCGGATGGGGACAGATGCCGGTGTGGAAGAGCAAGGAGGACCCCGGCTACAAGAAGATGGCCGAGCTGGTCGAGATGTGCATCAACAGAAACCCCAACGAGAATGTGACCGGCTGGTTTCCGACGCGCGAGCAGGGAGGCGGGGAGACGTGGGTGATCAAGGACCGCGAGAATTATATCCGCCGGGTCAAGGGAGCCCAGTAAAACGGGTAACTCTGGAGGCATGGGAGGCGCAACGGAAAGGAGTCGACACGGCAAACGGGAGTCGATATCCTAAAAGAAAAAGCAGGGTGGCTAGAGAGAAACGCGGATGGAAGAATGCTGTGGGGAGCGTATCCGTTATGACTACACGTTTGATGAAGCTTGTGATTCTCGCGGCCTGGGCGGCGGTGTCCGGGCCGCTTGCCGCGAAAGAGGCCGTGGCGCCCGCGTTCACGTTTGATCCAGCCAGCACGGGACTGCCCATAGGGGAGGGCGACCGGTGGCGTGCGCTGCGCCGGGAATTTGCCGGCATTCAAGTGGAGGCCGTGGCGCGCGCGATAGACAATCTGGCCGCCGCCTTTCCGAAAAAGTATGCGGCGGCGACTCACCGCGCGGCGCTCGAGGCCTTCAAGGCCCAAAGGGAGGATCTGAAAAAGATCCTGGATGGCGGTGACCCGATGAAACTGGAAGAGGCCGAGGCCCTGTTGAAGGGCGTGCGCATGGCGCTTCTCGCCAACCCCCTTCTCGATGGCGCTCAGGTCATGATGGTGCGCCGCAAGCGTGGCGAAGGGTTCATTTCGCTGAACAGCCACTGTCATGTGACGATCGGGCGCGGCGGGTTTGACGATGCGGTCATCGTGCTTTCCGACCTGCGCGGCAAGCCCCGGTTCGACCTGCTTTATAAGCCGGACGCGGACGTGATTGTGCGTGATGTCGAACCTGATTTCACGGCGGGCCGGATGCTTTTTTCGAGCATGGATGAGAAACGCAAGTGGGCGGTTTTTGAAATCCTGGTGGACGGCACGGGGCTCAAGCAGGTGTCGCCGAAGGACTATCCTGACATTGATTGGTTTGACGGATGCTACCTGCCGGACGGACGGGTCATCCTGCTGTCGACCGCTTCCTATCAGGCGCTGCCCTGCGAGAACGGGAGCCGTCCGATGGCGCAGACGTATCTTCTCGATCCGGCGTCGAACACGGTCCGTCAGCTCACATACGAGCAGGACTCGGACTACACGCCGTCCATCAACAATGACGGGCGCGTGCTGTATACGCGCTGGGAATATTCGGACCTCATGCATTATTACTCCCGCATCCTGATGACCATGAACCCTGACGGCACCTCGCAGCTTTCCGAGTACGGGAGCGGCTCGTATTACCCGGCGGCCATTCTGCAGGCGCGTGCGATCCCCGGCAGCAAGCAGAAGGTGGTGGCGATCGTCGGCGGGCATCATGACGTGGCGGAGCACGGGCGCCTGGTGATCTTTGACACCTCGCTGGCCCGTAAATACCCGTTCAGGTACAATCCCCCCGAGAAGGACTGGGGGGCGGCCGGCTCCTTTCTCCGCATCAACACCGAGGTGCTGCCTCCAGAGGAAACGGGTTGTGTCGCGGAGATACCCGGATGGGGCCAGAGGGTCGCGGGGGATGTCTGCGACCGCCAGACAGGCAACCAGTACGAGCTGGGCAGGCCGCTGTTTGTGCATCCCTGGCCGCTGAACGACCACTTTTTTCTTGTGAGCGCGAAGCCGAAAGATGTCGGGCGCTGGGGCGTTTATCTGGTGGATACGTTTGACAACATGACTTTGCTGGCAGAGGACGGGGGGGCTTCGTTGTTTGAGCCCGTCTTGCTGAAGGCGCGTCCGCGTCCGCCGGTCATACCGGACCGCATCACGCCCGGCGTGAAGACGGCTTCGGTCCACATCGCGAACATTTACAAGGGGCCGGGGCTGAAGGGCCTTCCACCCGGTTCGGTCAAGACACTCCGCCTGTTTGCTTATCATTTCAACTACGTGGGTACCGGCGGGCATGAATCCCTCGGCGTCGAGGCGGGCTGGGACATCAAGCGCATACTCGGGACGGTGCCCGTGGAGTCCGATGGGTCGGCGTGTTTTGAGATTCCCGCCAACACGCCGATTTCGATTCAGCCGCTGGATGCCGACGGAGCCGCGCTACAGTTGATGAGGTCGTGGATTGTCGGCATGCCTAACGAGCGCGTTTCCTGCGTCGGGTGTCACGAAGACAATCGGAGTTCAGTGCCGACGAGCCGGACGAAGGCGGACAGGAAGCCCCTGTGCACGATCACGCCGTGGTATGGCGAGACGAGGCCCTTCGGATACGAACACGAGGTCCTGCCTGTTCTGCAAAAGCACTGCATCGGATGTCACGACGGCCCACAGCGGCCGGCGGGTCTAGCGCCTCCGAAGATGGGCAATGGCTACGGCCTGATCCATCCGTATGTGCGCAGGCCGGGGCCTGAAAGCGAAATGGACGTTCTGCCGCCGATGGAATACCACGTTTCGACAAGCCCCCTGATACAGATGTTGAAGAAGGGCCATCACGGGGTGACCCTCGACCGTGAAGGGTGGGACCGGCTGTATGCGTGGATCGATCTGAATGCGCCGTACAAAGGGAAATGGAGCCCCGGCGATTTTGAAGGCCATAAGCAGAAGGATCGCCGGCTGGAACTGGCCAAGCTGTTTGCCAACAATGACGTCTCGCCCGAGGACGAGTACGACCGCAGGGAGAGGGAAATCAAGGATGGCCCCAAGCCCGAATATGTGAAGCCGGGAGGTGTGGCGCCGATGGCCATCGGCAACCTGAGCGTGCCCGGTTTCCCGATGACGGCGGAACAGGCCACAGAACGCCAGAGGCAGTCAGGCGAAACGCAGAAGAGGGTGAAAATGCCCGACGGGACGGAGATCGCGTTTGTGAGGATTCCGGCGGGGTCCTTTGTCATGGGCAGTCTTGACGGGTTCTCCGACGAGGCCCCGTGCGCCGTGGTGAAGATCGGCAAGCCGTTCTGGATGAGCGCGTGCGAGATCAAGAATTCGGAATATGCGAAATTTGATCCCGCCCATGACACGCGTTACATCGACCAGCACGGCAAGGATCACAACTTCCCGGGATACATCGCCAACCACACGAACCAGCCGGTTGCCCGTGTGACCTGGCGCCGCGCCATGGACTTCTGCGCGTGGATGTCCAAGGTGACGCGCCTGAAGGTGAACCTGCCGACGGAGGCGCAGTGGGAATGGGCGGCCAGGGCTGGCACGGCAGGCGATTTTTTCTACGGCAGCCGGAATGAGGATTATTCGAAGTGGGCGAATCTGGCAGGTCGCGAGATCCGCTGGAACAAAGTCGGATTCGAGGGCGGGCCGATCATCATGCACCGCAATCCTTATCCGCCGGAAATGAACTTCCCGCTCCATGACGAGCGTTTCGAGGACAAATGGTTCGTCGTGGATTTTGTTGCGCAGTATGAGGCCAATCCATGGGGGCTGAAGGACATGATCGGCAATGTGAACGAGTGGACACGGTCCAGCTACAAGCCCTATCCTTACACGGATGATGACGGCCGGAATGACGGTGATGTGAAGGAGCGTAAGGTCGCCCGCGGGGGTTCATGGGCAAGCAGGCCCGTGGATGCCCGCTCGGCGGTTCGTCTGCCGTACGAGGCCTTTCAGCCGGTGTATGACGTGGGCCTCCGCCTGGTCATTGAGGATTAACCCGACGCTCACCGGAGGAAACCGCTGTGTGGAAAACAGGGCGAGCCACAGGGATGAAAGGTCGTTGTATTTCTTGGTTTTCTTGTTTTCTTTAGTTAATAAAAACCGTAGACTATGGCGCGAATCAAATCGGGGTCATAAGGAGAAGGTATGAGAATTTCAACAAAAGGTCGGTACGGGTTGCGCACGCTCATGGATGTTGCTATACATCAGGTCAACGGGCCAGTCACGTTGAACGACATCGCCGAGCGTCAGGCCATTTCAGTGAAGTATCTGTGGCAGGTGATCAATCCGCTCAAGACCGCAGGGTATCTGAATGCGCTGCGTGGCGCAAAGGGCGGCTATATGCTCGCGCGGCGGCCGGAAGACATCACCATGCTGGATGTGGTGACGACTTTGGAAGGGCCGATGTCGATCGTGGAGTGCCTGACCAACAAGAAGGCCTGTAACCGTATCAACGCCTGCATTGCGCGCACGGTCTGGCAGGAGGCGAACCGTGCCATCGAGAAGGCGTTGGGAGCCATCACGTTGGCCGAAGTGCTGCATCGGTGTGCGGTTTCGTCCGAAGTAGAAAACTATATGATTTAGGCGGGGCTCTCGCCCCGCTGGCCCGGGAGTCCGTATGGAATTTGTAAAAACGGACGCAACGGCGGCTCTGGCGAT
>CAZXVN010000338.1:0-4579 GCA_964643945.1 uncultured Lentisphaeraceae bacterium
CACCTCGCCGGGGCGGTAGTTGACAAAGGTGCACTCGGTCTGGACCGCCCAGCAGTCCGCGTCCAGCGCCTGCAGGAAGATGTTCGCGTCAGCCGGCACCACGAAATGCGCCGAGCCGTCCGCCTCCACCGGCACGATGCCGTGCTGGACCTTGAGCCCCAGGTGCGTGTCCTTGGAAATCACGATATGCTGCTGGTCGTACTGGTCGCTGTTGCCCTTGAGCTGCGCAGCCCACGGGCGCGGCACCTGCTCGAGGATGCGGAGGTACTTGACCGTGCCGCGCGGCACGTTTTCGAGACCGTGATAGACGTCCGCCACCATGCAGGCCGCCTCGTTGCGCTTAGCCAGCACACTGTTCACGGGCGAGGACGTCACCGGCGGCACGGGCCGCGGCTTCAGCGGCATCGGACGCCAGCACGAGATCTCCGGATCGCGGTAGAACTCGCCCGCTCCGCCGCGCTCGTCGAGCAGGTACAGCCCGTACCCTTTGGGGTCGTTCCACGGCGTCCCCTCCGGCTTGTGCGACACGAGAAACAGCGAGGCGGAGAGCGGGTACGCGTCCGCGAACAAGGGCCCTCTGCCGGAACCGTCCGATCGCCAGGCGCCCTTTTCATCCGCGAACGCAAAGCCCGGCTCGGCCCGGATGTCCACGTAAGGTGTCATCCAGGTCATCGGCTCGCGCGTGCGGATCGGCTTGGACATATCCAGCCGGATCACGGTGCCCACGTTGTTCTGCGGGCAGTGCGGCACGCCCATGACCACATAGCCGTTCGCCCGGCCCGGCAGCGCCCGGCCGAAGTTCAGGGTCGGCGGCAGCGCGATGTCGTTGCCGTAGACCTCGACGGACGCGGTGCCGTCGGGCCGCATGGCCCACAGCCCCTTCACGCTGACCGCCCCTTTGTCGACGTATTCCCAGCGCGTGTACAGGATGCGGCCGTCGGGCAGCATCGACGGGCCTGACTCGCTCACCGAGCTGTTGCTCAGCCGGGTCAGTCCCTTGCCGTTGCCGTCCATCCGGTAGAGCACCGTGGTCGTGAAGTTGTCCGGCGGGTCGCACAGGATGCCGTACTGGCAGCGCGTGGAGACAAACACGATCCCGCCGTCCGGCAGATAGCACGGGCAGAGGTCGTCCGTGCCGTGGTGGTAGTTTCCGTCCACGCGGTACTTGCGCACCAGCTCGGCGTCGTCCGCCTGCGGGAAGGTCAGTTGGCGCAGCCCCGTGCCGTCGACCCGGACCTCATAGATCCGGTATCCCTCTTGAGGCCCCTTTTTCCAGGCGAAGACCACGCGCTTGGCGTCGAACGAAAGGTCATAGCGCTCAAAGACGCCGGTCGCCAGCTCCGGCGCCAGCTCGCGCACAGCGCCCGTTTTCAGATCCAGCACGCAGAGGTTCCCACCCGGCGTCCACGCGCTGTTGATGTACTCGGTATAATAGTGGTTCGCGCTGTAGGTGAGCCGCTTGACGAAGAGCACCTGGCTCACGTCCGCCGGCATCTTCGAGGCAGCCGCAGGAACGGGCGGAGGCGTCGCCGCGGAGGGCGGCTGCTTATCGACCAGGCGCACGCTGAACCCGTTCATCGACACGCCGCGCACCCCCGTCTTTGTCATGCGGTAGCTCAGGCTGGCCGTGCCGGAGACCGTGACCGTCAGCAGCGCATAGTTGTGCGACGTGTCCCCTGCGGCCAGCGGCCCGAACTCCAGCTCCTGCCCGGCCGACCAGCCGTCGCCGGCGGTGAAGAGCTGTTTGCCGGCATACCGAGCGCCTCCCCCGCGGTTCTCGAAGTGCGCGAACTGGAAGGCGTAGGTCTTGTTTGTCGCCAGCCCCGTGAACGTCAGCGTCTGCGACCCGTTCCCGTCCACATACAGTTCGGTCTGATACGGCCCGCCGCCGCCGAGTGTCGCCAGGGGATACCCCTGCGCCTGCATGACCGCGCTCACCCCGCCGCCCAGGGCGAAGGGACGCAGGTCGGACGGCCGCCATTCGGTGAAGGTCGTGCCCTCGAAGGTGCCGGGGCCGCCGAACACCACCGCTTTCACCAGCGTGCCGGAGCGGTCGAACGCGATCGCGCGGGCGCTGTTCGTCACCGACGTGCTGATCTGCGCGGCGCGGGCCGTCGCAGCGAAGGCCGCGCCCAGCAGCAGTCCGGCCATCATCATACCCCGAGCGCCGCCCATTCTCATCCCGTTCAGGCGTTTCATCAAAACCCCCGTTATACGTTTAAGAGTTAAGATAGTACCACTTCCTGTGGCTGCCGTCTCCTCACGTATTTACGTGATGCCATACAGGAAGGTGCGATGCAACGAAGCAAAATCGCACCCAATTTCCAGCTGTCACCGGGCGCATCTGCGATTTATTGGCCGGATGCGACGGTCTCAAAGATCGTTTGACGTCCGTTCCTCTGGCCAGCCCAGCGGTCCGACCCTGCGAGGCATATCGTTACGGATTCGTATCGCGGGCCCGACCGCCAGGCGGGCCTCTTCCCCTCCGGAAGTCCCGTGCGCGTCAGGGCGCGGGCGATGGCCTTGTTCTCAACGCGGGCAATGATGCCGTAGCCTTTCCAGCGGCTGAGCCACACTGGAGGGACATCCCCGCGCCCGTGCTCGGCGAGACAGATCGACCAGTGCCTGTTTTCCCGCATGTAGGCGACGATGCCGCCGAGCAGCCCCCGCGCATAGGCGTTGGAGGTCTCGATCAACAAAGCGACTTTCTACCTGTTTTTCATAACACCTCTTGACAAATTAAATGCCTTTGTCTGGAACTTGGCCGGCTTAGGTTGAGCGGCATCCTCTGAGAGCAACCATTTCCATGCCGGGATGATATCCACGTGAATCCCGTCGATGACCAAGCTTTCCTCTTCGTTGAACGTCACAACCGTCACCCGGTCCACATGTAGATGGCGTGCGGTCTCTGACAGCCCGCGCAGCTCACGCTCCCGGACCTCCGGCCCCTTCACTGAGCAGGCGACTTGGCAGATCATCGGCCGGCGCGGACAGTCGGTTTTGCGCACGGCCACAAAGTCGATCTCCCACCCTTGGCGCGTCCGGAAATAGGAAACCTCCCACCCGCGCCGGCGGAGTTCGAGAAACACCATGTTTTCGAGTTGGCGGGTCACGTCCACGCCGTCTGCGGGAGCGATCTCCTGGGCGAGCGCCCAGTCAACGGCATAGACCTTATGATAATTGCGCTGCCGGACTTTTTCTGAAGGAGAGAATATGGGCACCGTGAAGACCATGAACGCCTCTTCCAGAAAACGCAGATAGCTGTAGATCGTTTCAGCCGTAAAACTCAACCCCGCCTCCCGCATGCCGCCCACCATTGCACGCACGGTGAAGGGGCAGGCTGTCCGTGACACAAGCGCCTGTGCGAAGTGAGAGAACACCGCGATCGGGATATTGGCGTCAGGATGCGCCTCGATGATGTCGCGCAGCACCATCGTGTCCCAGTATGTCTGCAACAGGTCGATATGGACACGCTCTTCGGCGTCCAAGAGCCCCGGAAAACCGCCCTGCTGCAAGTAGCGGCGCATGTGCTTGCGCAGGTGTCCCTGCCCACGGCTTGTCACCGCGTCAGGCGCAATCCCATAGTGGTGGAGAAACTCCCGAAAGGATAAAGGATAAAGCGTCACCGGCATGTTTTTGCCCCGCAGGCTGCTGGCGATCTCGCCGCTCAGCAGGCGGGAGGTGGAGCCGGTGATGAGCACACGATGCCTCGGCTCGTCCAGAAGCTGCAGGACGTAATCTTCCCAGCCTTCGATCCGGTGAATCTCGCCGAAAATGAAGAACACCACCTCTCTGCCCCTTTTCTCAGGATAGAGGGCATAGTAGGCTTCATCGACAGAGGAGAGGTCCGCCCGCTTCATGTCGCTCAACCGGTGATCGTTGAACTGCACGCGACAGACATTTTCGATGTGGCCGCCCTGAGCCAGATGTTCCTTGACGAACTGGTACGTGCGGCAGGTCTTCCCGGACCGCCGGGCACCGACAATGGACAGGGACATGTCGCGGACAAAGCGGACAGGCTTGTCACGCTCCGTCAGGATCGGCAGGGGGCGGGAGTGGAAATCGGCGATGATGCGCTGAAATGTGGCCAAGGTCATAACAGCCCTTCTGTGCTTGAATGGAGAGCCTATTCACACAAAATTGATTCGGAATCAAGAGCATATTTGACAGGGGGGCGCATGTCAGTTCTGATGAGGATTTCCCTCTTAATCGTAATCGGAATCTTAATCCTAATCCTAATCTTAACCCGCCAGCCGTTGATGTTCCGTTTCATAGTCGGCCCGCTCCTCATGAATGCGATCTGAGGAAGCAAGGAATAGACGGCGAATGCAGATTCGTGCTGAAGCTGTCGCCCTCTTGAGCCAGGAAATCGTCCTCAGCGGGCGGCAGCGTCCCTCACGACGAGATTGTCGAGCGCCCCATGGAAGCGTCCGCTGTTCAGGGTGCCGGCCGGGCCGATGCGGAGGCGGACGTTGCCCGAGCCGTCGCCTTTGTATTCGAAGCCCGCCGCGGCGAGCGCCATCTTGCCGGCCCACGCGCCGGGCGCATGGGTGTGGCGGGCCAGGACGCTGTCGTCGGC
>CAZXVN010000339.1:0-2977 GCA_964643945.1 uncultured Lentisphaeraceae bacterium
ACGTGTGCTCTTCCGATCTTCTGCTCATCGTGCCTGGCATCGGCAAGGGCGTTGACTGGGCCAAGGGCAGCCTGCCCGCAGGCGGCGGCATGGCCGAGGTCTCCTGGGACTACAAGCCGCAGCGATTCACGCTTACGCTCCGCCTGCCCGCCTGCGTCAAGGCGCGGGTGGCGCTTCCCAGAAAGGTGCATGACATCTACGCCCTCAACTTCGCCGGCGCGCCGCCCCCCGACCGGATCGACTGCGTGGGCAACGTGCGGATCCAGGTCATGCCCGGAATATGGACAAAGGAGTAGGGGGATGCGCCCATTTGCAGAAAACACACGTACACACGAGAGAGCAATAAGAGCAAAGAAAGAAAGCGGGGAACATGTCATATCGTAAGTCTGTTTGCGCTCGGCTGTTGGTTGCCTCGACGAGCTTGGTCCTGTCGGGCATGACTGCCCGGGCAGAGGTCAGAGTCCCGGCCGTGTTCAGCAGCCACATGGTGCTCCAGCGGGACTTGCCGGTTCCGCTTTGGGGCACAGCCGCGCCGGGCGAGAAGGTCACGGTCAGCTTCCGCAGGCAGGAGAAGTCTGCGGCGGCCGACGCTAACGGCAAGTGGCTGGTGAGACTCGACCCGCTCAAGGCCGGCGGGCCGGACACGCTGAAGATCTCCGGCACCAATACCATCGAACTGGCGGACGTGCTGGTCGGCGAGGTGTGGGTCGGCTCGGGCCAATCGAACATGGACGGCAGTGCGGACAACTATGTTCAGATCGACGACGTCCTGGCAAAGATGGTTTCAGGCGGGCCGTATCCGCAGGTGCGGCTGTTCTATGAAAATAGGTGGAAGGAATCGACGCCGACAAACAATCTCAAATTCTCGGCGCTTCTGCTTGCCTTCGGGCTGCCGCTACAGAAGGAGTTGGGTGTGCCCGTGGGGCTGATGAAGAGCGCTCAGGGCGCCACGGCTTCCCGGCACTGGCTCGGCCAGGAGGCTTTCGATGCCGATCCCGCCTGCAAGGAGGCCGTTCTGAAGATGACCGCTGTTCGGGGAGCGGACAAGCTGTTGCCTTCGCAACTGTGGGGAGCGATCAAGGTGGGCGGCCTCTACGAGTCGCGGATCAGGCCGATGATTCCCTACGGCATCCGCGGCGTGTTTTGGGACCAGGGGGAGGCCGGCACCGACATGGCCGGGGTCGATCAGTATACGCTGATGGGGGCGCTCATCCGCGGCTGGCGTGAGGACTGGGGCCAGGGCGCGTTCCCGTTCCTTTACGTCCAGAAGCCCAGCGGCCCTGGCTGCGCCTGGGATTATGATGACCCGGTGACACGGCTCGCGCAGAAGTTCGCCCCTCTGCCCGGCAACGTGCCGGGCGCGGGCGCCGGGCAGGAAGTCTACTCTTATCTTCGTATCATGCGGTATCCCAATACGGCTATGGTGACCAGTAGCGACTTAGGGATCAAAAACCATCCGGACAACAAATCCGGGTACGGTGCCCGTGCGGCGCGCGTGGCCATGGGTATGGTCTACGGCCGCAAGGTCGAGGTTTACGGCCCCGTCTATCAGTCGCACAAGGTTGAAGGCGACAAGGTACGTGTGAGTTTCACGCATGTTGGACAAGGGCTGGCGTGGCGGCATGGCGACAAAACTTCAGGGCTTTGCCGTCGCCGACGAGACAAGGAAATGGTTCTGGGCCGATGCCGCGATCGACGGCAAGACGGTGGTGGTATACAGTGACAAAGTAAAAAGGCCGGTAGCGGTCAGCTACGGCTGGGGGAGTGAATATCCCTGGGCCAATCTCTTTAACAAGGATCGGCTGCCAGCCCTGCCGTTCCGGACCGAGGAGCGTTAAAACAAGAAAGGATTCGTTATGCATACGTTAGTGAAATCGTTTCTGATGATGTGTCTTGTCGGTGCCGCCTTGCCGGCGGAGTCCGGAAATCCGGCGACGGACGTGACATCTCCAACAAGCCCGGCACTGATCCCTCTTCCGCAGCAGAGCGTGTGGCGCGAAGGCCGCTTTCAAATCGGCGCAAAGACCCCGATTGTCGCGGCCGCGGCTCTCAAAGGGATTGGCGACTATCTGGCGGAGCAGCTCGCCCCGGCCTCAGGCCAAAGGCTGGAGGTGAAGACAAAGGCATCCGCCTCCGGCGCCATCACGCTCGCGCTCGATCCCGGGCGCGGCGTGCTGGGGAACGAGGGGTACGAGCTGGACGTCACTCCGAAAGCCGTGCGCCTGACCGCAGCCAAGCCGGCCGGCCTGTTTTACGGCGTGCAGACGCTGCGGCAGTTGCTCGACGGCGGCACGCTGCCGGCGGTTGCCATCACGGACTGGCCGCGTTTCGTGTGGCGCGGGCTTCTGCTGGACGAGGGGCGCCATTTCCAGGGCAAGGAGTTCGTCAAGCGCTACATTGATTATCTGGCCTACCACAAGCTGAATGTCCTGCACTGGCATCTGACCGAGGACCAGGGCTGGCGTATCGAGATCAAGAAGTATCCCAAGCTGACGGAGGTCGGCGCGTGGCGCGAGCAGGGCGAAGGCAAGCGCTACGGCGGCTTCTACACGCAGGACGAGGTCCGCGAGGTGGTGGCCTATGCCGCCAGCCGGTATGTCACCGTGGTTCCGGAAATCGAAATGCCGGGGCATTCCCTCGGGGCGTTGGCCTCTTATCCCGAGTTTTCCTGCACGGGCGGGCCGTTCAAGGTGCGCCCGGGCTGGGGCATCGAGAAGAACGTGTACTGTGCGGGCAACGAGGCGACGTTCGCGTTTCTGAAAGATGTTCTTGACGAGGTGCTCGCGCTCTTTCCGTCGGCGTTCATCCACATCGGCGGGGACGAGTGTCCGAAGGAGCGGTGGAAGGAGTGCCCGAAATGTCAGGCGCGGATCAAGGCCGAGGGGCTCAAGGGCGAGAACGAGCTGCAGAGCTACTTCATTCGGAGGATCGAGGCGTATCTCGACGGCAAGGGCCGCCGGCTGATCGGCTGGGACGA
>CAZXVN010000340.1:0-11130 GCA_964643945.1 uncultured Lentisphaeraceae bacterium
CCCTAAAAACCACCCTCAAAGCCGAGATCAACGAGGAAGCATGGGCCACGCTCAACAGCGACACCTCGCGTCCCTTCTCCAAACCCCTTTCCGGCCGCATCGCCGTCAAAGTCATCAACCACCTCGGCGACGAGGTCATGAAGGTGTTTAAGGTGTAGCTGCTCATGGCCTTGGATACCCTTCTTTTGTAATCGCAATTCTGGTTCTCACCAAGAAGCCACGAGCAGTCTTCTTTTGTTATTGATTTCCAGACTACTGCAAAAAGTTGAGATGAACAATAACCGGGTATCATTGGAATCGAACAGAAGCCCTGCCAGCTCATAACGGAGTGTTCTAACCATGCCAGACAGTCAGGAGAACTCACGACAACCAATAACTGGGCAGCAGGCTCATCAAGAGCCGGCAGACTTTGTCACCGCCCACAAGCTCGTACCAGTGGATATGAATAATCCGAATAAGTTCTGGGCTGACCAGGTTTCTCTAGGGCTCAACATAACTCCAGGAGGAGTCTTTCTTCTCACGGCACCCTGTACATTAGATTCCTTTGCCGCCGCTTGGTATTACACGCTTTCTTGTGTCTATTTCGATGCACCGCCGAAGCCGCTATATCCACATTTTGTTAACTTTCTACCCGTTACCTCAACTGACCGAAACATCCCGCAAGCTATCCTTTCATTTCTGCGTTCGTTTGCCGCTGACCACGCAGTCATTCAAGAAGAGATCAAGGCTCATCCCCGCAATGTTCAATTTCACAGTCTCCCCACTAACAGTGCGAAAGCGGTTTTAGAAGCCATAGAAAAACTGAATGATGGAACCGCCACAGCGGTCTCTTGCGCCGATTTGTTCCGTTTTCCGGAATCGCCAGACTCGTGTGCGACTGATGTTAGCATATGGACAGGAACAACAGTACGCCTTCTAACTAGTGCAGACGTCTATATGCACCACTTACGCAAGTTAGCTATGGAGTGTCTACGCAAAGCAGAGCGTAAAGGACTTCACATAGTGCTTTTTTGCGAGGTTCCGGAAACTGTCTCCGCATTACTAACCGAAGCGCTTAATGATGAAAAGAATATTGCTATTGTTGGGTTCAACTATGCCGAGGGTACAAATTTTCAAGCATTATTTGATGAAATGTTGCGCAACCTGCCCAAAACTGGTGTTGATTCTGCAGTCTTGAAGCTAGAGACTTCCATCGAAGATCCCATGAAACGTCATTTCTACCAAGCAGGACTTTACTTCGCCATTGGCAAGTTTGACCTAGCTTGGAGAGTGGTGGAACCACATTTGATCGAAATTACAAAAAGAAAAGACTCTTTACAGCTACTTGGACTCGCTCGTATGGCGATCTCGGCTGGGCACACGGCGAAAGCAAAGGAGTTGGTGACCATTGCTAAGTCTGTAGCTCTTGACTCAATGGAGAGCTTAATCGCTGCACTTGATTTAGCATATGAGCTAAGTCTTGCGGATATCGTCGCCAGCATTCTTGACGCACTCGACAAGACTTATCCCGAATGTGCAACAGCGAAAGCCGTGAAATTGAAGCTACACATGCGCAACAGACGTTTTGCTGCAGCACTGCCGATCGCCGAAAGCCTTCAAGACCAATTCTCAATGCACCTGTGCAGAGCATTTGAAGGAGTGGATCTAGATGTCGCTGATTTGTTCGCCTATGCAGACTCGACTGGCACCAAAGACACTGCTCTTCTTGCAGCGGCACGCGAAGCGACAGTCCGTGGAAGTTATCCACAGGCACAAGAGTGGGTTGTTTCAATAACTTCAGGATCTGACCTCTACGTTGACAGCATCGAACTTCGGTGTTCATTGCTCTGCAGACAAATCGTTAGTCAAGGCGAAGTGACCGATCAACATGTTTCTGAATTGCGGACACTTCTCACCTACACCGCCTACCATCCCGAGAATGTGCCTCTACGTTTCTCCATACAGAGGCTTGTTGAAAATGATCTACCCTCACCCGTCGCCCATGTCTTGCTCGTAGCAGTTTTTACTCGCGCGGCAGAAGAAGGCTACCTTGTCGAGAGTGAAGAGCTACCAAGCGGTAAAGACTGGTGGGATCAGTCCCTTCCGCGCCCACCCGAAGACGTGATGGACGAAATCACGCCATTCTTTGATAAATTCCTCTCTTCCTTTAAGGAGAGCGGGATCTTAATTGGGCATGGTTTGCTTCCACCTGAACTTGAAGAAAAGTGTACACTGGAACTCCTAAAGGCATCAATTTACCTGCTTCAATACTCAGCCACTGCAGCCGACTACAGTCTCAATGTACAGATGCTTCATATGATTGTACTCATGGCAAAAAAGCTGGAAGATCCTAACGTTGACTTTCTCGCCTACCGACACATTCTGGCCCTCCTTGCAACTCAAGGCAATCCGCAAGCGTCTCGTGATTTAGCAGAAACTGCTTTAATTACCCTAGCGCGAAATCAACCAACGCACAGCGACTGGCGCTTGAAGCAGGCTTGGCTTTGCTATGCGGAGTCCTTTGAACGAAGCGGAAACTCATTTGGCGCACTCCAGTGTGCCTGCATGGCGTTCCTGATATCGGTTCCGAGTCCTACTAGCGTTTGTTTGCTCAGGTATGGGTACCGGCTTGCCTGCCGCATACTCCGTGACCTTCATTACTTCCCGGGCGCACTTAGAATGCTCGAAATTGAGCGCGATATTTTCGAAAGAACTGGCACTGACAACAAGATCGAAATGAGCAGGCTGGATGAAGTTGAACTATCTATTCGAATTCGCACTATCACCGAGAAGACAGAGGTTTCTAGTATCCTTGAGCTGCTGGATAGCGCATGGAGCCTGTTACAGCATCACGAGGAAGACGAGAAGGGTCCGATCTTGTCGTGTGTGGCAAACCTGATTAGATTCCTCCATCTCCGTGGTTCTCCCGTTCCGAAACACATCATTGAGGCCTTTAGGATCTCCGTAAAAGCATTGAATGAGACCACAAGAAATCTTCTTCTGAACCATATCAATGTCACCCCATGTAAAGAAGATCTTGTTGCTGCGCTTAAATGTATAGCATCTGCCAACAGCATGCGGGATTTCTCGATGCAGCTAGCACCTGTCAGCGGTTTGGCAGCTTCGGCGCTAGGGGAAGCGTGTAAGACGGGGGATAACGACTTGTTTGTCACGTCGTTTGGAGTTTTGTGCCGTCCTGAGCCTGTCAAAGAGGTCTGCTCCCCCGATACGTCTCTGCGACCTGGGAACGCTGGGCTCGCTGATGCATGGTGGATCAACCAAATCCGGGACAAGAATGCGACTCTTGCGTCAGTAGTTGACAGCTTATCAGTGCTTCGATCAGTAGCTCCAATCCAACCTGTTGATGCCACTAGACTATTGTCCTTGCAACTATCAAAAGTCAGTGCGGTCTTGCATGCCGATGAAGTTTTGCTGGCGCTCGCACATGACTCCTCCCACACACTCTGTCGCGCGACATTCAGTCGCCAAGAACAGCCGAAACTGGAACGGTTAGCCACGAGTGTTTGGAGTTCGGATAGGCTTGCTGAGTGGAGACGCACTTTCCCTCGTGCCTATTCATGGGACATTAGCAGCGGCTGGCTCCCTGTTGAAACTATCACAGCGAAGGAGGCAGTTGAATCAGTCGAAGGCCTCGCCATTGGCGATATTCCCCCTAAACGTTCTGTAACCATTGCTGCGGCAAGCAGTTTGTTCGGGTTCCCATTCCCCTTGTGCCTTACTGCTGGCACACATATTGGTGCAGTATTCCCAATCAGCATTGTTCCTTCGCTACAGTGGCTCACAGACGTCCGTAAGCTAGCATGGCAAGGTGGCACCCACCGTTGTGCATGGTTCGGTCCTCGTGACACCCAAGATCTTACGCTACTCAAACTGCTAGATGCTCATAGAGAGCTTCTGACGAAACAAGGCTTCTCGGTATCTCAAGATGAGAAGCCGACAGGCATGCAACGTGCCGAAATGGCGATTGTTGGATCACATGGCGTTAGTAGTCTGTTCGACCACTTTGCTGGCGTCTCAGACACTCGCAAGTTGTATGCCTTGGCTGAATTCACAGATTGCTTATCGGGGTGCGGATGTGTTGTTCTTTTCGTATGTAGTGCTGGACGTAGCGACTCTTTTCTTGATCGCGTACACACAGATGGATTAGTTCTCAGATTACTTGATGCCGGCGTAAAATGCGTCGTAGCACCACCATGGCCTCTAAATATCAAAGTCACAGAACTCTGGCTCCCCGTGTTCCTTGAGGCGATTACTAGACTTCCGGTCAGTCATGCTGCGTTCGAAGCTGCTGCCGCCGTCAGGGCGGTGTACGACAATCCATGTGCATGGGCCTCGCTGCAGGTCTATGGCGACGGGCTGTTCCGCGTTCCATCACACTCCACTTGATGCGCTGGTTTAGACGCCATCCACTAGCCACCTCCCTATGAACTTCCTCATCTCCGAAACCTTTACCGACAGTCTCGCCCGCCTCACGGGTGAGGAGCAGAAAGCCGTCAAAACCACGGCCTTCGACCTGCAGCTCAATCCGGTCAACCCCGGCATGAGTTTCCACAAGCTGGACAAGGCTCGCGACAAGAATTTCTGGTCCGTACGTGTCAGCGGCGACTTACGACTGATTGTCCATAAGACCGCAGGCAGCCTGCTCCTATGCTATGTGGATCATCACGATAAGGCCTATGAGTGGGCGCAGCGCCGCAAGCTGGAGACCCACCCGAAAACCGGCGCGGCCCAGTTGGTGGAGATCCGCGAGACCGTTCAGGAAATCTTGCTCCCCGTATATGTCGAAACTCCGCAGAAACCGGTCGCCGCGTTGCCGCTGTTTGCCCATGTGGCGGAATCCGATCTTTTGGACTATGGCGTACCGCAGGAGTGGTTGCCCGATGTGCGCAAGGCCACCGAGGCATCACTGCTGACATTGTCCGGCCATCTGCCGGCCGAGGCGGCCGAGGCGCTGTTGGAACTCGCCACAGGCGGCAAGCCGCGCCTGCCTCAGCCGGTCACGCCGGACGCGAATCCGTTCGACCACCCCGATGCGCAGCGCCGTTTCCGCGTGATGACCAACGTGGAGGAACTGCAACGCGCCCTCGACTTTCCTTGGGAGAAGTGGACCGTCTTTCTCCATCCCGAGCAGCGGCAGTGGGTGGAGAAGGATTACAGCGGCCCCGCGCGTGTCTCCGGCTCCGCAGGCACCGGAAAAACCATCGTGGCCCTGCACCGCGCCGTATTTCTGGCCCGCACCCGACCCGAAGCCCGTGTCCTGCTCACCACCTTTTCCGAAACCTTGGCCAACGCGCTTCGCACGCGCCTCAAACGGCTGGTGAGCAATGAGCCGCGCCTGGCCGAACGGCTGGACGTGTACGCCTTGCCGGCCATCGGCAAGCGCCTATACAAGTCGCTTGTCGGTCCCGCAGCCCTCGCGCCGCGCGAAACAATCCAGTCGCTGTTGACCGAAGCGTCTAAAGCCGTCGGTGGTCATTCCTTCAGCGCCCATTTCCTGCTCACCGAATGGGAGCAGGTTGTTGACGCCTGGCAGTTGGAAAGCTGGGATGCCTATCGCGACGTGGTCCGGCTTGGCAGGAAAACGCGCCTGACTGAACCCGCCCGTGCCACCCTCTGGGCCATCTTCGAGCATGTACGCGCCGGGTTATCCCAAAAGAACCTGCTGACCGAGGCAGGCCTGTTCAGCCGACTGGCAACTGCCGTCGCCAAATGCAAGACCCCGGCCTTCGACTTTGTCGTTGTCGATGAGGCGCAGGACATCGGCATCGCGCACGTCCGCTTCTTCGCCGCCCTTGGCGGACACCGGCCCAACGCGCTCTTTTTCGCCGGCGATCTCGGCCAGCGGATCTTCCAGCAGCCCTTTTCGTGGAAGTCGCTGGGTGTCGATGTGCGGGGCCGTTCCCGCACGCTGCGTGTCAACTACCGCACCTCGCACCAGATCCGCAGGCAGGCCGACCGCCTTCTCGGCCCCGAGGTTTCCGATGCCGACGGCAATGTCGAAGTCAGGAGTGACGCCGTCTCGGTCTTCAACGGCCCCGAACCCGTAATCCGGATACTCGACACCGAAGACCAGGAAATCGAAGCCGTCAGCCAGTGGCTAACCGAGCGGATCAAATCCGGTGTGGCACCCCACGAATGCGGGATCTTCGTCCGGTCTCCGGCTCAGATCGAACGCGCCCGTGCCGCGGTCAAAGCCGCAGGGATACACTACAAGGTGCTCGATGATCATGTTGACACGACCACCGGCCACCTTTCGCTCTGCACCATGCACCTGGCCAAGGGGCTGGAATTCCGCGCCGTGGTCGTTATGGCGTGTGATGACGAGGTGATCCCCCTACAGGAACGTATCGAGACCGTCGGCGATGACGCCGATCTCCAAGACGTGTACGACACCGAACGCCACCTGCTCTACGTCGCCTGTACCCGTGCCCGCGACCATCTGCTCGTCACCGCCACCACACCGGCGTCCGAATTCTTGGACGACATGAACACCTGAAGTCGGTATCACCTGAAAATGGAATCTGCGAAGTGAGGTGTCAAATGCACGATTTGAGGAGTGTCGAAATCCCACGAGTAACGGATCCGGTCAAATTCGAGGAATTGTGTCGTGATCTATGGCGAAATGACGAAACTAACGAACCAGTATCCTTGAACGGATGTTCAGGACAGAATCAAAGTGGCGTCGATGTCTACGGCCGTAACAAACTAACAGGAGATTGGTTCGGCATTCAATGCAAAGTCAGATCCGAAACGAACCTACTAACAATTGACGAAATTCAGACGGCAATCGACCAAGCTAGAAAGTTCAACCCATCCCTCAAGAAGTACTATATCTGCACCACGCTCAAGAGGAATGCAAAGATCCAGAAAATTGAAAGAACCATCCTCGAAAGAAGTACAACGGCAAGCATCTCTTTTGCATTTCAAGTCCTTTATTGGAATGACATTGAGGAACTGCTCAAGCAAGAGGCGAACATTAACGTCTACCTGAAACACTATCGACAGTTCTTTGTCAAAAGTGAGACTCTCGGATACTTGGTCGGTAAACTGGTGAATCTTGAATTGGGGATTGGAGACAGTCTGGATACACATTATGAACTCATCGTTGGAAAAATCCCCAAAGTCAAGGACGCCAAACCAACCCTTGTTGACCATTATAGGGGCACGTATTTCATTGCAAACTTACACGGCATGACAATGGAAACGTTCCACCCCCGCTGCTTTGAGACTGACATAGAAAGGGCCTTCGGCAGAACATTTGACTGCTTTAGAATAACCAAGTGGCTCAACAGTATAAAGAATCTTGACGACTTCATCTACGATAAGGACTATGACGTTGAATTCAGTTTGTCAAAAGCGGAATATCAGGAACGCCTGAAGGAAATGAGGGTTTCTAAATGAGAGCAACTGACGAGATCAAAACAGAAATTGCCCACATCGAGTTTGCGAGAGCCTTGCTAAACGAGCGCCTAACTGCCTTAAAGGCTGAACGCGACCAGCACCGCGCAGACGAGCATGCCACAGCCACAATTACGAAACGTCTCGCCGAATTCTTCAAGGCGCATGGATTGTACATCGTGGACGTCAATCATGGTGAACGGACTGAGAGCCATTATGACCTTGCCAAACAGATATGGCGGTCTCGCAAGGTGCTAATCCCATTCGTCAAGTGCCTGTCCAACAACATGACCAAATCGTTTTCTTACGACACCTCAAAGGTAACGCTGGTTCAGAAGAACGATATACGAAACTTCTGCCATGTGCTCGCGAACAAAAACTGGCTGACATTTACTCAAAGCGACAAGTCCTTTGAGATCGTGCCTTCAATGCAGGGGGAACAGAGAGATTTCGTGCAGGGCATTTGGGCTGAGGAGGTCACGCTTTATCTCATCGTCAAAGCGCTTAACGATTTCACTAAGAAGCGACATCTCAAACACAAGTTGTTCTGGGATCTGAAGCTGAAGCAAATCGATCCGGTCTCAACAAAGGCTGTTGACATGCAGCTCGATCTTGTCGCCCAGGTAGGCGACAGGTTCTACGTCTTTGAAACTAAGGCAGGCGTTTTTTTGATGATCCACAAGTGGGTTGACCGTGCCAGACTGTTTGACGACGGCAAGAATCGATTTTTCACCTGCACCGCCGATGAGAATCTGAACCGCATGATGTTCAAACCGTTCCGCCTTTTAACCCTCGCTAAACTCGAACAGCAACTTACTTCATCGCTTCAAAGAGATTTTCCTTTACCGTCCTCCAACGCCATCTCTTCGTTGAACTAAGCCGAACCCTATGGCCTCTTTTGAACAGCACTGTGCCGACTGCCGTCGTGAACTCGGCGAACCCTTTCCGAACGTCCACCAATGGCTGGACGCGCTGTTCAAGACACTTGGGCCTAAGCACCGCAGCGCCAGGCATCATGCCGGCGGTGTAGAGCAGGTTCGCAAGATGTGGGGTGACCGCGCAGCCAGCGCCGCCGAGATCCACATCAGACGTGATTACGGCGGCGCGGTGCCCAGCGAGAAGGATGCACAGATGGTAAGCATGTTTGGGTTGAAGGCAAAGGAGTAACAGATTATGGCCGCAAAGGAGCGTGTTAAGGTCGAGGTAGGTACAGGGGACGTAGGTACAGGGGACGTAGTTCGACATTGGACATTGCCCTCGCCTGAGTGTTGTAATGACTGATTATCGGCTGAATGAGGAAGGAGCGGAATGGCGATGAAAAAAAGGTTGCCTAAAAGCAGCGGAGACCATAAGCCGCCGCAAATCATCATCTACGAAACGGACGACAAAGTCGCTAGAGTCAGCGTCCGCCTTGAGGATGAAACCGTCTGGCTGAACAACCTGCAACTGTCGCAACTTTTCCAAGTGTCGAAAGCCACTGTCAGCGAGCACATTAAAAACATCTTTGACAGCGGTGAATTGATGCCCGATTCAGTTGTTCGGGATTTCCGAACAACTGCTACCGACGGCAAGACCTACGACATGTCGTTTTACAACCTCGACATGATTATCTCCCTGGGCTACCGCATCAACTCCAAGGTCGCCACCCAGTTTCGTCAATGGGCCACGATCCGTTTGCGCGAATACATTATCAAGGGGTTCACCATGGACGATGCCCGCCTCAAAGAACTCGGCGGGGGCGGTTATTGGAAGGAACTCCTGGAGCGCATACGCGATATCCGTGCCAGCGAGAAAGTATTCTACCGCCAGATTCTGGACATCTACGCCACCAGCATGGACTATGACCCAGACGCAGACGAGTCAGTCGCTTTCTCTAAGAAGGTTCAGAACAAGATCCATTATGCTGTTCACGGACAGACAGCCGCAGAAGTGATATACACCCGCGCCGATGCTGAAAAGGAGTTCATGGGTTTGACAACCTTTTCCGGTAATAGGCCCCACCTCTCAGATGCGGTGGTTGCCAAAAACTATTTGAAACCAAAGGAGTTGCGCGCGCTCGGACAGCTTGTTTCCGGATACCTTGATTTTGCCGAGCGTCAAGCGGAACGGCACGTGCCGATGAAGATGCGCGACTGGGCAGAACATCTCGATAAGATTTTGACTGCCACGGGTGAGCAATTGCTTGTTGATGCCGGTCAAATCAGTCATGACCAAGCTGTTGAAAAAGCGCGCATCGAGTATGTCAAATATCAAACGAGAACATTGAGTGATGTTGAAAAGCAGTATCTTGCCACCCTCAAAAGCATTGAGACGACCGCCAAGAAGAAGGGCAAAAAATGATGCCGCCCATGAATAAACCCGAATACAAGAATCCGATTAAGGACACGCCTGTCCGACAGACAAGGCTTGCACCTTACCTTTCGTCAATATCTCTCTTGGCCATCTCGGCGGCGCTCAGGAAGTCCAGCCGTCGCTCATGCGACAGCGCATCTGCCAGCACGCCTTTGTAATGAACGCTTGTTGACAGGGATTCTCCTTGGGTATAACTTCAAATTGAAATGTTGGAATAGTGGAACGATGGAATGATGGGATTAAGAGTGCCACATCTGCTGTATTCTATCAGTATTCCAAGATTCCATCATTCCATTATTCCTTGTGTTACTCCCTCGTTTATTCCTTGATCGTATTTATCAGGGGCTTGATGACGGATTCGTCCGTCACTCCTGCAGCAGTAGCGAACGCTGGCCAGCGACGGACGGCTTCGGTCACGCGTTCCAGTTCCTGCTTTGCGGTTCCGATTCCAAATTGCTCGGCCACGTCCAGCAGATCCTGGGCGGTGATGTTTGAGAATTTGCCGTTGACCGACAT
This sequence comes from uncultured Lentisphaeraceae bacterium, assembly GCA_964643945.1. Taxonomy (GTDB): domain Bacteria; phylum Verrucomicrobiota; class Kiritimatiellia; order RFP12; family UBA1067; genus JAHFSX01. Next base: position 10,267 of record CAZXVN010000340.1, read on the forward strand.
GACCCGGCGGTTGGCCCATTCGTTCCAGTCGCCCATCAGGGTATAGGAATAGGTCAAGTCGTATGCGGGTGCTAACTCCCAGCGGCCGCCCTGCTTCAACATGAACGAGGCGTTCTTGCTGTGATCATCGCAGTTTCTCGCCAGCACATTAAAAGCCATACGACGGAAGACCTCTTCCCTTGCAGCATAGTCCATCCCGAGTTGATTGACGGTTTGAAAGAGCTGATGATAGCTATAGGCTGCCCTCTGATGGAAGGAGAGGTGGGCCATGGCACAGAGGGTCTGAACATGATGCTTGGTGTTCCCGTTACGGTCAAACCGCCGGGTCATGAAATGTGCGCGTCCGTCATGGCAAAACAGGTCGCATTCAGTCATCGTAATTCCTGCGGCCCTCGCCATTTTGTGATAAGCAAGCTCCACACGTCCAGAATCCTGCGCCACATTGGGAGTGTCCCCGATACCGTCAAATTTGATGATCCAGTGTTCGAATCCATCCGGCAAATCAAACTGTCCAGAGCATAGTTTTCGTGTCTTGCGGTCCCATCCGATCACGGCCTTGGCCCGCGCACCGCCGGCCGACGTTCCGATCTGCATCAACTGGTGCAACGCCACATCCGTACGAGCATCCGAACCTAAGTCGCCGCCTATCGCCATCCGTGCGCTTTCCACAAGTGCGGACAACTCGATCGCTGTAGGCGTCTTCTCTTTCGGGCCGACAACCGGCTTAAACTCCAGCGCTCCTATTCCCCTCTTCCCCATATAGGCCAGGCGGTCCATCACCGTGATCCGATCCCGTTCAATCCCCTGCTCCGCCATCCACGCGTCAATCAGAATGTTGCCGAACGAATCCGGCAGCGCATCGGC
>CAZXVN010000341.1:0-8234 GCA_964643945.1 uncultured Lentisphaeraceae bacterium
CCCTGACAGTCCCTATCTCCGCCAACACGCTTCGTGTCAACAGTAGCTGGACCGGCGGCGCCGACACCATTTCCAACGCCGGCAAGACCCTTATGCTCAACGGCCTGATCGGTGTCGGATCCGGGAGAACAACCATCTCCGGAACCGGAAAACTTGTGATCGGCGCGACCAAGGAACTGGTGGTCAACTGGACTGTTGGATTCAGCAGTGTTATTTGTCCGGTAACGAACAATCCCGCAGGTGCGTCATCGGTGATTCTCAACAATGCGCTTGGCTCCGGCGGTGAGTTCACCTGGGGGGGGGCGAGCCCTAACACCTACTCGGGCGGCACGACGATCAACTCCTTCGGCCAACTGAACGTCGGTGTGGGCGCTTTCGGGACTGGTTCGGTCACGATGAATGGCGGCAGCACGATCAGGCCAGTCGACGGCAGCTCCAGCTTCGCTAACAGTTTCACAATTAACGGGGGTGGCATTTTCAGAAATAACACTGCTATGACCTATTCCGGTGCCATCACGATAAACGGGAGCAGTCTTCAGTTTACAAGCCCTGGCAGTTCGGGCGCAACCCTCTCCGGAAATGTGAGTGGGACAGGCGGCATTAACGCGAATCCGCCTGCTTCCGCTACGTACTTGCTCTCCGGCACGAATACCTACACAGGTTCAACTACCGTTTCACTCGGAAAACTCCAGGCGGGCAGGGCTTCGGTGCCGGATGTCTCCGGAGCGTTTGGACTGAACTCCGCGGTGACCCTGGCCAACACGGCAAACGTCATTCTTGACCTCAACGGTTACAATACTCAGATCGGTTCGCTGACGGGTGGCGGAACGACCGGAGGAATCGCAACCAACTCTCACGCCACAACAGCGGTCACACTCACGGTAGGCGGGAACAATACGAGTCCGGCTACCTTCGCGGGTCGCATCCTGGGTCCGCGGCTGGCCTTGCGCAAGATCGGCAGCGGCACGCTGACCCTCTCGGGCGCGAACAACTACAGCAACAGCACCACAGTCAGCGCGGGCACGCTTTCGGTGAGCAACAGCGTATTTGCGGATGGCGCGGACGTGAGGCTTTACACCGGGAGCAAGTTGAGCCTGAACTACAGCGGCACGGACACCATCCGTTCGCTCTACACGAATGGCGTGGGGCTAGCCGCTGGTGAATGGGGCTCAGTCGCCTCGGGCGCCACGAATCAGAGCGCGCTCTTCACCGGCATCGGGAAGCTCAACGTCACCACCCTCGGCAGCACGACGTTTACCAACAACATCAGCGGCGCAGTGACCACGAACGGGGTCGGGCTGGCAGGAGTGACGGTATCGGCGGGTGCGCGGTCGGCGACGACGAAGAGTGACGGCACCTACACGATTATAGGCGTGCTTGACGGAGGCACCTACACGGTGACGCCGAGTAAGTACCGCTATTCGTTCTCGCCGGCCTCGGACCCGGTGACGCTGAAAGGGGGGGATATCGCGGGCAAGAATTTTACGGCAACGCTGCTGCCGCCGCAAGGCACGGTGATGCTGATTTTCTAAGGGCGTGACGTTTCATTTGCGGGATGCGCCGGTTTGAAAAGCCAGGGTTATGGATCCGGCAACGGTCCATAACCCTGTTTCGCAAAGAGCCGGAACAGCCGGCGAACGCGTGGCGCCTGTCCGAACGCGCCGCCTGCGGAGCGGGAATGAACGAACGCCGAACGCCGAACATCGAACGTTGAAGATGTGGACGAGGACACATGGTTGTGAAAAGCGGACTTGTGCTGCGCCAAACAGGTGAAAACTGGGTTAGCCGAAAAACACAAAGAACAGAGCAAAACCAAAGCGTTTTCAGGAGTTTCTCATCTCTGTGCTCTTTGCGTTCCTTGCGGCTATTATTATTCATCTGCTCCTTTTAGGGTTAGTGCCTTACGGCCTAGAAACCGCGATAAAAAACAAGTTGTTTTCCCCTCCCTCGCCCTCTGGGAGAGGGCCGGGGTGAGGGTTGCGGGCTCCGCCCGCATTAGAAAAGTCAAGCTTTGTTTAAGCCCGAAGGCATCGTTAATTTTAACGACTACCCGACAAGGGTGACGCCGTCTATCATAACCTTATCAATAGCTGCCTGGCAGGAGAACCGTGAGAAACGGTGACGTTTCCAGGGTTGGATACGCCGTGCGCGAGAGGTTCGAAAGCGTAGTCGTTTAATGGATCAGGCCGGGCGGCTCCAAGGTCTGGAACGCCGCCTGCGGCCGGTTCAAGGGACAAAGAAGGGGCGTGGACGGTTAGACGACCGCCTGTTAACCCTGTTACAAGGAGTGACTCCATGAAAATCATGCAGATGATCAAGATATCAAAGGAGGTCGTGATGCGGTCCGCCCTCGTGCTGGCCGCCCTCGCCCTCATCCCGTCGGCCGCCCACGCGGCCACCATCAGCAAGGCGGACAACCCCGACAACCTGAATCTCACCTCGAGTTGGACGGGCAGTGTCGTTCCAGGCGCGGCCGACATCGCGCAGTGGACCAACACCGTGGCCGCAGGCAACACGACGGCATCGCTGGGCGCAGACCTGAGCTGGGCAGGCATCAAGATCGTCGGCCCCGGCGGGGCGGTGACGATCAACTCGGGCAACACACTCACCGTCGGCACCTCGGGCATCGATCTGAGTACGGCGACTACAAACTTGACCCTCAACTGCGGGTTGACGCTGCTGGGAAAACAAAGCTGGAAGGCGGCTGCGGGCCGTACGCTCACGGTGGGCGGCACCTTCACCCACACCGGTACCATGGTGGATTTCACCAGCTTCAATGCCGCCGCCATACTGAACGGTCTCGCCAATGACGCCTCCGGCATTCTCGGCCCCTGGGCCACGACAGGCAGCGGCACCAGCATGAACTATGTGACGAATAACGCTGGCGCGATCTCGGCCTACACCGGCCAGACCCCATCGGCGAATGCCGATTTGTCCGACGTAAACAACGCAGGTGTGAACTATTCCTTTGCCACTGCGGGCGCGGGAACCGCAACCCAGACGGTTGCGATTACCGCAAATACTCTACTTTACACAGGGACAGGGACCCAAAGTGCCGGTGCAATAGCCAACAACGGTAAGACCATCACCGTGAACGGTCTGTTGGGTAACTGCGGAACCGCTCGATTCCTGATCACGGGAACCGGAAACCTGATGATCGGCGCGAACAAAGAATTAGTGTGTAATTATAATACTGGTTTTAGCGGCATCACCTGCCCGATCGTGGATTACAACGACGGATCTCCACATGCCTCATCCGTGACTATCAACGTGAACCCTTCCGTCGGAACTGAGTTTGGAGGCTGGGGCAATTCCGGGAACACCTATAGCGGGGGCACCACGATCAACAGTGTTTCCGGTAGCGCATTCCAGTTTAACATCACCGCCACGTCGGCCGCCTTAGGCACGGGCCCGATAACCTTCAACGGCAACAACATAACCTTCAGGCCCACTGGCACTACTTTTGCAAATAACATCACGATTAACAAGAATAGCAGCGTCATTGTGCGTAATAATTCAGGCACCACTGTCTTTAACGGCAACATCACGCTGAACTCGTCGATTACATTTGCTAACGCTGGCGCTAACCAATCAGAAACTGTCAATGGAAATGTGACCGGGACAGGCGGCATCAGCGTGTCCCATCCGGCCGCCTTGACTGATATTGTCCTTTTAACCGGCACCAACACCTACACCGGCCCGACTGCCGTCAATAATGGCCTGCTCAAGGCAGGCAGGGCCTCGGTGGCGAATGTCTCCGGCGCGTTCGGACTGAACTCGGCGGTGACCATGGCCAATTCGGCGACCGCCCGAATCGACCTCAATGGTTACGATACCCAGATTGGTTCGCTGACGGGTGGCGGAGCGACCGGAGGAAACGTGACCAACTCTTCCGCTTTAACTGCGGTCACGCTTACGGTGGGCGGGGACAATACAAGGCCGGCTACCTTCGCCGGATGCATCCTGGGGCCGAGGCTCTCCCTGCGCAAGATCGGCAGCGGCACGCTGACCCTCTCCGGCGCGAACACCTACAGCAACACCACAGTCAGCGCGGGCACGCTTTCGGTGAGCAACAGCGTGTTTGCGGACAACGCGGACGTGAGGATATACACCAACAGCACGTTGAGTTTGAACCACAGCGACACGGACACCATCCGCTCGCTCTATATTGATGGCGCGGGGCAAAGCAATGGTGTCTGGGGAGCGGTTGGATCGGGCGCCACGAATGAGAGCGCGCGCATCACCGGCTCAGGGAAGCTCAACGTCGGCACCTCAGCCTGGGGCAACACGAAGGACACCTACAGCATCAGCGGCAGGGTGACCACGAACGGGGTCGGGTTGGCCGGAGTGACAGTATCGGATGGCACGCGCACGTCGAAGCTGACGGGTACTGACGGCACCTACACGATCTCGGGCGTGCCAGACGGGGGCATCTACACGGTGACGCCGATTAATTACCGCTATTCGTTCGAGCAGCCCTCGCTCCCAGTGACGGTGAGCGGCGGGGATATCGTGGGCCAGAATTTTACGGCGACGCTCCTGCCGCCGAAAGGCACGCTCATCCTGATTTTCTAATGCGGGTGAGCCCGCAACCCTCACCCCGGCCCTCTCCCAGAGGGCGAGGGGGGGAGGGGTCAGGGATAGAATAGCCAATATCCAACAAGGAATGTCCAATATCCAAGGAAAAGGCCGCATTTCCGATGGTTATTGATCATTCCGTGTTCTTGATTGGATATTCAAGTTCATCACAGGGGCATGGACTTTCCAGTCCGTGATTCAACGGGTTGGAAAACCCGTTCTCCTTTTGACTAACGCGGGCGGAGCCCGCAACCCAAGGAGTCAGAATCCAGAATTCAGACCGCCTATCCGGCAGAGCCCGTGCGAAGGCACGGGAGCGAGCGTATTCGCGATGCGGCAATCCAGAATAAAATGCGTTGAGAATCGCTTTTTGTCGATCATCCCATTCTGACTCCTGATCTGAGACACCATCGGTTTCGCATGATTCGATCCATCTGGAGGGCCGACCTCCGTGTCGGCCGCGGCCCGGGCGGAGCCGGGCCCTCCAGAGGCCAAACTCTTTCCTGAGTTTCCGGTTGCGTTATGCGCAGTTTGGAGTACACTCTTAACAATTGACCGATAATCAGGAGTACATTCCAATGATTGACGCATTGCGGGAAACGTATCGGCGGTTGGTTGCCGAGACCTCTGTCCGGAGCCACCGCTTCTTGTTCGACACGTTCACGGCCGATGAACGGCTGACCGGTCTGACAGGCCCTCGCGGAGTAGGGAAAACCACGCTGATGCTGCAGTACATCCGCGAGCGGATCGGCAATCTGGAGGAGGCCTTCTACGTTTCCGCCGATCACATTTATTTTAACAAAAGCAGCCTTCTGGATTTTGTGCGCGCCGTGTACATGACCGAAGGTGTCCGGCTGTATTTTTTTGATGAAGTCCATAAATATCCCGGCTGGCAGCAGGAGCTCAAGAACATTTACGATTCCTTCCCCTCTGTCCGTGTCGTTTTTTCCGGAAGCTCAAGCCTTGACCTGACAAAGGGCAGTTATGACCTGTCACGGCGCGCCACCTTGCACCGCCTTCCGGGGCTTTCCTTTCGCGAATACCTGAACGTCCTCACGGGTGCGAATCACGCGTGCCACCCGCTTGACGCGATCCTGCAGGATCCCGCCGGAGTCTCCGGGAAACTGGCCGTGATACCGAAGTTGACCGGGTATTTCCGCCGTTATCTGGAGGAAGGTTTTTATCCTTACGTGTTCGAGGGCAAGGCGAACTATTATGAGAAAGTTCGCTCGGTTGTCGAAAAGACCCTGTATGAGGATGTCGCGACGTACTATCGTCTGAAGACCGAGAACTTGCACTATTTCAAAAAAATCCTCTACTTCCTCAGCACCATTCCTCCGGGAGAGGTTTGTGTTCATAAGCTGGGTACAAGTCTCGGCGTGGATGATAAAACGGCGGCAAACTATCTGCGCATTTTACAGGAGACCGGTCTTACGCGACTGCTTGATGCGGGAGAAAGAGGACACGCTGTGATCCGCAAACCGCAAAAGATCTATCTGGACAACACCACCCTCTATCATGCGCTATGTCAGGGATTGGGACAGCCGGTGGATAAAGGGATGACGCGGGAATTGTTTTTCTTACAGGCCACGCAGAATGCGGGACTCCCGGTTTCTTACAGCATCCGGGGCGGTGATTTCAGAATCCAAAACCGTGTGTTTGAAGTGGGAGGGAAAGGCAAGGGCAGGGCACAGTTGCCACATGTGTCTCGCGAGGAATACGTGGTCAAAGAGGATATCTTGATCGGCTCCAAGGCTGCAATCCCGCTTTATCTTTTGGGTTTCTTGTATTGACGGGGGGTTGCTGCTTAGGCAGTCAGAAATCAGAACGCCGAAACGCCGAATGGGAGAGGGCGGCGGCGGGCCATTTAACCGACGTGCGGTCACGTGTTCGCCCGGCACCGTTCTTGCGTTTCACCCAGACACTTTATCCCTGCCCTGGGCGCGCATTATTATTCCATTCTCCCCTCCGCGCTCTTCGCGACTTCACGTGAGGGACAGGTCTGAATGGCGCTAAGATAAGCGCTGTGGCTAGTCGTAATCATAATCTTGCTCTTAATCTTAATCCGATTTTCTGGGCGAAGAGATTAGGATTACGAATGGAAGTGCCGCCTTCTAATCCTGAAAAGTCAAGCCTCATTTTAAGCGCGAGGCATCGTTAATTTTAACGACTACCCGGCCAGGGGTGACACCGTCTATCATATACACCTAAATCGGTGTTCGGCAGGCGAACCGTGAGAAACGGTGACCTTTCCCAAGGTTTGGGAGGCCGTGCGCGAGAAACTTGAAGTTATAGGAACAAGGAAATGACCAAACGATTCATGACAGGCACGATCACTTGTATGGCGCTGACCGCCTTGGCGCTGCCATTGAGGGCCGCGACCGCGACCCAGTCTGCAAACTTTTCCGCCTCCAATGCGGGCAGCCTCTACAACGGCTCGGGCTCCACAAATCTTGTCGAGTCCGGGTTCTTCAGCGCCGACATGCAACCCTTCAACGCAGCCTTGGGCACCCTGCAGTCCTTCACCGTGAAATGGGAGGTCAGCGGCTTGCTGTCGGGGACCGGCGGGCCGGAAGGTGGCAGCGCATCCGGCAATTTTACGAACCCGGATGGGTGCTACTTCATGATCGCCGGCGGCATCCACGGTGGCGGCGGCGGCGGCAACGGCAACGGGGCGGGTCCAGGCCAATCCTTCGAAGTCATCTTCCCAGCAACAGGCCCCATCTTCTCCGAACAAACCTTCACCGTCGCGAATGCCGGAGTCTCTTACGACCCCGCCATTCTCGCCGCGATCACTGGCACCAGTTCGTTCCCCGTCGCGTTCACCAGCGCGGCCAATGTGTCTTACGGGAATGTCGTCAATCTCGCCGCGAGCGTGTCCGGCAAGGTTACGTTCACATATACGTATGAACCCGCCTCCGGCGGGACGACGGTTTTGCTATACTAGTCAGGCGGCGCGATAGAAAACGTTCTTGAAAAGGAGCAACGGATCATGACAGGGAAGGAAGACGTGCCACAATGAAAACAAAGACCAACTCCATGGACCGGCGAAGCTTTTTGAAAACCTCCGCGTTAACGGCCGCCGGGCTGTCTCTTGCGCGGCTGCCGGTGATGGCCGGGCCGTTCACGCGCGAGGATTTCGACAGCATCGTTCCCGCCGACAAAAAGCTTTCGCCCGAGTGGGTGAAGTCGCTCTTCGCGCGGGGCGAGCGCACGGTGTACCGCGGCAAGGATCTCGAGAAGATCGGCATGCCCATTGGCGGCGTCTGCACGGGACAGCTCTATCTCGGCGGCGACGGCAAGCTCTGGCACTGGGACATTTTCAACCAGCCGAGGCGGACCGACGGCTCCACCTATCAGAATCCGCTCGTGCCGGCCTCGCCGCTGGAGCAGGGCTTTGCGATTGAGGTCTCGTCCGGCGGCAAGAAGCAGGTGAGGCCGCTCACGCAGGCGGGCTTCGCGGACATCAGCTTCTGCGGCGAGTATCCGGTCGCGAACATCGAGTATCGCGATCCCCAGGTGCCGGTCACGGTTTCGCTGGAAGCCTTTTCGCCCTTTGTGCCGCTCAACGCGGACGACTCCGGCCTGCCCGCGACGGTGCTGCGCTACACGGTCAAGAACACCGGCAGCGCCAAAGTCGAGGTGCGCCTCGCGGG
>CAZXVN010000342.1:0-4685 GCA_964643945.1 uncultured Lentisphaeraceae bacterium
AGACAGGCAAATCGTGGGTGGAGGCAGGGGTGCGTTCGTTGCGGCGGGTCCTCTTTCCATTCACCTGCTATTTCTTCGTGATTTTTCTGCCGTTTCTCCCGCTCTCGATTCTGGCGATTCTGGCAATGGGGACAGGCTTCCTGATTCTCGCGCCAACGCTGCTGTTTCTGGTACACGGGCAGATACTCAAACGGGATTTTGAGCAGGAGGCCGCGGGTTCTGGCCGGCGTGGCAGGGTCTGGGTGCGGACCCTCCTCTGTCTGCTGGTGATACCGCTTTGCGTCGTGGCTCGATCGGAACTGGATCGGTGCGCGTTACACCGCACGCTGGATTTCCGCTATGCGCCTGACTATCGGAAAGAGGCGCGGTTGCTGGTGCCCCCGGCGTTCGTGCGCCATGTGCTACTCAATGTGCGGCATTTCAAGGATGGAGCGGAGCTGCCGTACATCACGAACTGGTATAACTGGCGCGTGTTCGACAACATGTTGCTGCAGGATGCGAAGGCGGAGGAGCTGTGGCGTTTGATTGTGGGCGGTGAGCCGCCTGCGCCGGTTAAAGAGGATCTCATGCGCAACGCCTTTGCTTCGCTTTTCGGCGGCAAGACCCGCAGTCCCGAACGCAGGGGGGGCGGCACTCAGCGCCCTATGCCGCGGAATGTTGTTTTGACCGATGTGCAGGCCGCGGCATCGGCTTTGAACGGTGAGACTGAGACTTGCGTGCGGTTGGTGATGACCTCCCGCGACGCTGCAGCGCAGGCGGAATATCTCGCAACCCTCAAGGTCCCTCCCGGTGTTTGGGTCAGCGGCTTCAAATTGAAGATCGGCGAAAAGTGGGAAGATGGACGCGTGGTGGAGCGCAAGGCGGCCGAGTGGGTCTACCGGCAGATCCGGGATGTCTCGCGGCGCGATCCTGCGATTCTGCGCTACGAGAGCGAAGACACCTTGCTGTTGCGCGTGTTTCCGTTCGCACCCCGCGAAACGCGCGAGGTCGAAATCACTTTTTTGTGTCCCGAAGGGTATGCCGACGCAATCATGATCGGAGACCGGCGGGTGACCTTGGGTGACGGTACGCTTAAGCCCGTGTGTGCGTGGGCTAACGGTGTGCTGGTGAAGAACCCGATGTGGACATGGCCCGAGCAGGGGGCGCTCGTAGCCATGCCATGCGAGCATCTGCTTCTGGACTGTTCGGCCGGTATGGCTTGGGACGAGAACACGCTGACACGGGTTGTGCAGCGTGTGCGCGAGGAGTGGGTCGGCGTGCAAACCGCGCAGGTGACCTTTGCTAATTACGAGACGACCCCTGATCTGACTGTGCGGTTGGATGATGTATTCGCTACGCCGAGTGAACTGCGCAGAGGGCTGCTGCCATCGCGTGGCGCGTTCGATGCCGACGGCGTCTTGAGGCGTCTGGCCAGGCAGTATCGGGAGAAGGGGCTGGGTGCTGGGCAGCCTCTGTATTCGCCGAGCATCGTGTTCGTCGGCAACAATGTCCGCAAGGCGCTGGAAGGTGTGAAGGCGGAGACGTGGCAGGCGTTCCGCAGCGAGCTGCCTGAGGTGTCGGTGATCCGGGTCATGGGATTGGACGGGGCGGCGACGGATTTCTTCGTTCCCGGCTCAGAGCGAACCGCGGGGAGCTTGGCCGTGCTGGCTGCGGGCGGCGAGTGCCGACGCATGGCGGGTACGCATTCGGCGATGATCGCGTTTACAAGACCGGATGAGATTCCCTGCTATCTTGAGTCGCACACAGGGAAGCTTCAGCCGGTGCCGGGATTGACCGTGATGCCGCCCGAGTCGCGCTGGGCCAAGGGTGCAACCGCGTGGCGGTTGCAGAGGGAGTTGGACGAGAATCCCGCACGCGATCATCTGCGGCGGGAGATTCTTCGGGCCAGCCGCGAGAGCGGGGTGCAGACAACGGCGGGCTCTTACATCGTGGTTGAAAACAGCATGCAGTGGAAAATGCTGGAGGTGAAGCAGCGTCAGGCATTGGCGGGCGATGCGGCCTTGGATTTTGTCGAGTCCCCCGCACCGCGCGGAGGGGTGCTGGCGGCACTCTTTGTGTTCGCGGTCTGGGTGGTCAATCGGCTTGCAAAAGGGAAACGGACAGTCTGAGTGATGAGGTTGGTGAGAGTCGTCGAGTGTGATATACTCGGCTCATGAACGCTGATTTCGCTTCGCTAACACCGGACCGTGTGCTGGATGCGGTCGAGGAAGCCGCCAGACAACGGTGTACGGGGGTGATCCGACCCTTGCCCAGTTACATCAACCGCGTTTACGATGTCGAGGTGGACTCGGGTGAGCATGTTGTTGCCAAGTTTTATCGCCCCGGGCGGTGGCGGCGCGAGGCGCTGCTGGATGAGCATGCGTTTGTTCGGGCTTGCGCCGACGATGAGATTCCGGTGATCGCGCCGCTGCCGTTTGCCGACGGAGGAACGCTCGGCGAAGTCGACGGCATCTCGTTTGCTTTTTTTCCGCGGCGAGGGGGCAGGCCGATTGAGCCTGCCGATCCGGGTGACGCGCTCTGGGGAAGGCTGGGCGCATTATTGGCCCGGATTCACCGCGTCGGAGAGCGGGTGTCTGCGCCTGCACGGCTGACGCTCCACCCGCTGATCACCACGACCGCCGATCTCGACTATCTGCTCGACAATGGGTTTCTTGATGCCCGCGAAGCGCAACGTCTGGAAACATTCGGTTTGGCGTTGTTGGAGGCCATTGAGCCGCTTTTTAAGGCGGGCGAGACCATTCGGTTGCACGGCGACTGCCAGCACACCAATGTGATCGAGCGTCCGGATTCGGGAGTTTTCCTGATCGACTTCGACGATATGATGAATGGCCCGCCGGTGCAGGACCTTTGGATGTTGCTGCCGGGACGCCCCGAAGATGCCCGCCAAGAGTTGGAACAAGTGCTGGAAGGATACGAGACCTTTCGGGTGTTCGACCGCCGTACATTGGCGCTGATCGAACCGCTGCGGGCTATGCGCATGACCTACTATCTGGCTTGGTGTGCGAGACAGGCGCGCGATGCGGCTTTTCTCCAGAACCATCCCGACTGGGGTTCGCGCGCCTTTTGGGCCAAAGAGCTGGCCGAACTCGAGGCGCAACTCGGAGTGATCAAAGGGGGATCTCCCGACGTGTATGAGTGACACAGCCCCCATCCGGCTTTGCCATGACGGATGCGGTTGAGGAGGTGTTTTGTTTTCTGAAACCGCATCCAAGAAGATGGTCATTCGCATGCCCAAGAAGAAAGCGGCTCTATCGCTGAATTGTTGAACGCGCAGGGCGTTGAATCCGGACGGCCGCGCTACTTGAGCACAACAAAGCCCGGGAGACCGCGAACCTTGAACGCGTCCAGCATCTCTTTGGCTGGACTCTGGTCCGGCTTCTCGGCCTGGACTTTCACGACTACGTAGCCGGCCAGCCGCGCCTTCACTCGCTCGTCCTTGAAGGTGGTCATTTCCATCACCGAACAGTTCTTGCACCACGTGGCCCAGAGATCGACAAACAGCGGTTTGTCCTCACGGCGGGCCTGCGCGATCTTGGCTTCCCACGCCGCGCGGTCGCCCGCCGCGATCGACCCTTCTCGCGCCACCGGATGGACGGGCGAAAAACCGACCCGTGCGAGATGGAAGTAGTACGCCGCCAACAACACGAGAAACACGCCGAAAGCCTGCTTCACCCGCACCATCCACATCCCGGGGCCTGGCAGCACCGAGAGCCCTGCGCCCGCGAACGGCCAAGGCAACGCCATGCCCAGCCCCAGCACGAACGGCAAGAACTGCGCGCTCGTCGCACCGCCCGCATAAAGCGAACCAGCCAGCAGCAGCACCGCCAGCACCACCGGCGCGACGCACGCGCCTGCCAACAATGCGGAGAGCCCGCCCGCCGACAATGCGGCGATAACGCCCTGCCGGGGAGACCCGCCTTGAGGCGCCACCCATCGGGCGACATCAATGACAAACACATCGAACAGCGCCAGGGCCAAAAGGGCGAACACCACTCCCACAGTCAAGCTGAACCACGGCGAAGCCTGTAACGCGCCGAAAAAAAGACCGCTGCGCAGAATGACCCATCCCAGCCCGCCGTAAACCAGAACCATACCCGCGCCGTAGGCCGTCCCCAACAGGAAACCGCGGTTTCGCGTGCCCGCACCCGCCCCGATGATCGCCAGATTAATCGGGATCATCGGCAGCACGCACGGCGTGAGGTTCAGCAGCACACCCCCAACCAGCACCAGAAGCAAGGTCAACAGCATGCCATGGGCATGAAAAAAAACCACCGGATCACGCAAAAAACCGGCCAGCCCCGCGCCGCCGGAACCTGATACACCCTTGCCATCGGCCTGATCCAGAAACGCCAGAAACTCCTTTGCCGACATGAACCCTCCCGCCGTCTTGACCCGCATCCCCGCCAGCCATGAGGGCTCGACATCCGGTTCCGTTCCCCGCTCTTCAGACTCAACAAACCGGCCCGCCACCTCATCGAACCGGAACACATGCTCCTCTGGCACAAAGCAGACTTTGTCGTCACATCCCTGATACGCGACGGTCAGCCGCAACCCCGCCTTGCGCGGCGCCACCCGCCAGACCGATTCAAAATCGTGCGCATAGACGTTGACCTGCTTGGCGGGTTCGGCCGGGTCAGTTTTCTTGCCTGGCGGAGGCACCTGCACGGCAGTAACCGTGACCCCTG